>CAZVPJ010000117.1:0-5623 GCA_964629035.1 uncultured Thiotrichales bacterium
AATTGAATGTTTTCATCAGGTGTAATACCAAGTGTATTGGCTTGATATAATCTTGTGCGCAGTATATGTGGGTAATATAAGCGTGCAAATATTTTGGCTTTACTGCGATTGAATGTCTCTATTGATGAAATAGTGGTAATAAAGTTATCACAAAAAAAAGCATGATTTAAAAGTTTTTTCTTTTCTTGCTTTAAAAATTCAGATCCCTTCAAAGTAGCTTCCTTGTATATATATTTTCTATAAGCGTACTTATTTGTTTGTATTGAGTAAGTATCTTGATGGGATAGGGTTAGAGGATGATTGCAGATAATCAGATACCCAAAAACGCCAAATAAATATTTGGCGTTATTTGCAGGAAGGTTAAACGCTAATTTTTAGAGTAATGGTGCGATCACTAAGCTCACAATGGCCATTACATTAATCAAAATGTTCATGGATGGCCCAGAAGTGTCTTTGAATGGGTCACCGACTGTATCACCCACTACTACTGCGGTGTGTGTGTCGGAACCTTTGCCGCCCAAATTACCTTTTTCGACATATTTTTTTGCGTTATCCCAGGCACCACCAGCATTCGCCATCATTAGTGCCATGAGCACGCAAACTAGTAATGCGCCCCCCAGCATGCCACCCAGTGTTTCTGCACCAAAGCCAAAGCCAACCGCTACGGGTGCGATCACTGCGAGCAAGCCTGGTGGTATCATGCGCTTTAATGCAGCTGTCGTAGCAATGTCTACACAGCGAACCGTATCTGGTTTTGCAGTGCCTTCTAGCAGGCCGGGAATTTCTTTAAATTGACGACGAATTTCTTTAATCATATCAAAGGCGGCATCACCTACTGCAGTCATGGTCATGGAGGCTACAATGAATGGGAAAACGCCTCCAATAAATAGTCCTATTAATACTTTAGGATTACTTAAGTCGAGAATGATCGTGCCACTACCATGTGAACTTACTTCCGCAAGGAAGGCAGTAATGATCGCAAGTGCTGCAAGTGCTGCTGCACCAATTGCAAAACCTTTACCAATGGCTGCGGTGGTATTGCCCACTTCATCAAGTTCGTCCGTAATATTGCGAACATCTTCACCAAGCTCGGCCATTTCAGCGATACCGCCTGCATTATCTGCAACCGGTCCGTAAGCATCAATTGCCATGGTAATGCCAACAGTTGCAAGCATGCCAACTGCGGCGATACCTACGCCGTATAAATCAGCAAATTGGTTTGCAAAAAATATAATGGCAGCGATGGATAATACCGGGACGACTACGGATTGCATGCCTGTAGCTAAGCCAGAAATCATAACCGTTGCAGGTCCGGTTTCACCGCTTTTAGCTATGCTTCGTACCGGTGCGCCTCCGGTATAATATTCAGTCACCAGTCCAATCACAATGCCGCCTACTGCACCCGCAAGTACCGCAATCCAAACGCCGTTATCAACGCCAAGTGCTTTTATGGTGAAGTATGCTGCAATAATAAAGATTATTGCAGATGAGAACGTACCAATGCGCAACGCAGTCGCAGGGGCCTTTGCGGCAAACATTTTTACAATGATGATGCCAAGAATTGAACACAGTAGGCCTACAGAGGCTAATCCTAATGGTAAGAACATTAACGTTTGTTTTGCACCCAGAAGTTCGATCACTGCAGGGCTTAATGTTGCTGCAATGGCGATGGTGGCAATAATGGATCCACAGTAAGACTCAAAAATATCTGAGCCCATGCCGGCAACGTCACCTACATTGTCTCCGACATTATCGGCAATAACGCCTGGGTTGCGGGGGTCGTCTTCAGGAATTCCGGCTTCAATCTTTCCTACCAAGTCGGCACCCACATCCGCGCTCTTGGTGAAGATACCACCACCCACACGTGAGAATAGTGCAACGATAGAAGCACCCATACCAAAACCATGTATCAAGTGGGCAGATGCTGGATCACGTCCATACATTAAATAGAGTGCGCCTAATCCCAATAAGCCCATAGCTGCGACGGTAAGCCCCATAATAGAGCCACCAAAAAAAGCCACGTTTAATGCTGCATCTGCACCTTTATCACTCGCAGCGGTTGTGGTGCGGACATTGGCTTTCGTTGCAGTATGCATACCAATGAAGCCAGCAGCTGATGAGCATAAGGCGCCGACGGCAAAAGCGATGGCGGTTTTGTAACCAAGCGAGAGTAAAACGGCTACTCCAACAAAAGCAGCAAATACAAACAAGATAGTGTATTCACGACGTATGAAGGTCATCGCACCTTTATGAATTTCTTCTCCAATTTCAACGACTTTACCGCTGCCAGCTGAGTAGCTCATAATGATTCGATAAATAATAAATGCGGCAACAAGGCCAATAACACCAAGCACAACGGGCAGTTGGTGAAGTGGTTCAATAGTCATGAATCTTTCTCCTGAAAAGGTCCTAATGCAGTGGTTATTTATGTCTCGCGAAGTTTTCTAGAATCTGAGAGCTTAGGTGCTTTTTTGTTATTTGAATGCTCAACCGTACTCTTCAGAAACTTCAGCAAGATTATATGACAATCATAGATATATCGATGATTTAATAAATTTAATTGAGGTAATAATTACACAATTTGATCAAATACATTATAAAATGTACGTGAGTAGAGCTCTACGACCAAATCTATCTTTTATGACCAGAGTGAAATAGCCATTGGCTGCACGTGATTATCTTAAAAACCCAAAGCTTGAAGAGCGATACTTTCGTGTGCGCGTATATGTCGTAGCCTTTCTAATAATATGTAGTGTTTTCATATTGGGTGCGAGGTTGTTCCACCTCCAGATCGTTAGTAATGAGCATTACACGACACTATCCCAAGATAATCGTGTTCGAGTAGTGCCTATTGCACCCTCACGCGGGCTTATTTTTGATCGAAATCTAAAACTTTTAGCAGATAATAAATCAAGTTATCAAATTGAGGTTACCCCTGTTCAAGTGGGTGATCTTCAACAGGCCATCAGGCAACTTGGTGAGCATATTGAACTAGAAGAACATCATTTAAAAAAATTTTTTGAGGATGTTAAGCGTAAACAGTCTTTTGAATCGATCCCGTTAAAGTTAAATTTAAATGAAGAAGAAGTTGCCAAATTTTCAGTAAACCGCCATCGTTTTCCAGGCATAGAAATTACCGCACGTGCCAATCGCTTTTATCCATTTTCTGGGTTAAATACGCATGCGCTTGGATATGTGGGGCGCATCAATGCAGCTGAAGCACAACGGCTTGATAAACAAGCTTATAGTGGTACGACCCACATTGGAAAGGTAGGTATAGAAAAGTTTTATGAAAATACTTTGCATGGTGAGGTTGGCTATCAACACATAGAAATTAATGCACAAGGGCGAAAGTTACGTGTATTAGAAAAAGTTCCACCTGTACCGGGCGATGATTTGATACTTTCAATTGATGCTGGGTTGCAAAAGGTCGCACAAGATAGTTTGGGTGATCGAAATGGTTCTGTAGTAGCAATGGATCCTGTTACAGGTGAAGTATTAGTATTTGTCAGCACGCCAACATTTGATCCCAATCTATTTGTTAATGGCATTAGTAACAAACAGTATTCGCTATTGCGCGATGATGATAATCGTCCTCTATTTAATCGTGCCTTACGCGGCCAATATCCTCCAGGTTCTACCATCAAGCCCATGATGGCACTTGCAGGGTTGCACTACGGTGCTACTTGGGCAACAGAAACAATGTATGCGGGGCCTTTCTATAAGTTGCCGGGTCATGAAAGAAAGTATCGTGACTGGAAGAAAGGCGGGCATGGCAAGGTAGATATGTATAAAGCCATTGCTCAATCATGTGATGTCTATTTTTACACTTTAGCTACAGAGCTTGGCATCACTAAAATTTCGGACTTTTTAAGTCAGTTCAATTTAGGTGCGCGAACTGAATTAGATACCTGGGGTGAAGCAAAAGGTCTAATGCCATCGGTGCAATGGAAGAAGGCAGTTTATGGCCAACCGTGGTATCCGGGTGAAACAGTCATTACAGGGATTGGTCAAGGTTATATGTTAACCACACCTTTACAGCTTGCTACGGCAACCAGTGCAATCGCTATGCGCGGATATGAGGTGTTACGACCAAGATTTTTGCGAGCAACAAGAAAACAAGATCAGTTAGAAGAACTTGCAAGTGCAACGGCGATGCCTAATATTTCTGTGGAGAATGAGTTGTATTGGGATCAAGTGATTTCCGCTATGGTCGAAGTTGCACATAAGCCAAATGGCACAGCGTTTAAAATTGGTAAAGATGCAAAATATAAAATTGCTGGCAAAACCGGTACCGCACAGGTTTTTGGTTTGGCAGAAGACGAAGAATATGAAGAAGAAAACCTTAGTAAAAAACTACATGATCATGGATTGTTTATCGCGTTTGCACCAGTTGATGATCCTAAAATTGCGATTGCTGTAATTGTTGAGAATGGTGGTGGTGGTAGCAAGTCAGCTGCCCCGGTTGCAAGGGTTGTTATGGATCATTATTTGTTGAGTAAAGAGGAGTTGGTTGAGACCTATGGTGCACAATATGATCCCAGTAAGCAGAATGTAAATCAGTCTCCTACAGCGTTAGTAAGTGTATTAGAGTAATAATTAATTGGACCTAAGATTCTAAAAAATATGGCAAGTAGCTATTCAATTAAAGATTCTTTAGTAACTTCGCCGATTCGAGTAGAGCGAAATCTATTTAATATTGATCCAATATTATTTGTTGCTTTATTTTTGCTTTGTGGCCTTGGGTTAACGGTTTTATATAGTGCAACCAGTGGAGAAATGGCAGCCATTACCCGGCAAGCGATTCGTTTTGTCATAGGTTTTGCGGCATTATTGTTTTTAGCGCAAATTCCAGCAAAAGAGTTATCACGTTGGTCGCCATGGTTTTATTTGATAGGCATTGGGCTATTGTTAGTGGTAATGGCTACTGGCTATGTTGGCAAAGGTGCGCAGCGATGGATAGATTTAGGCGTGGTGCGATTTCAGCCCTCAGAAATGCTGAAGATATTTCTACCTATGATGGTGGCATGGTACTTCAGTGAAAAACCTATGCCACCCACGATTATGCAAATCTTTGTTGCCTTGATCATGATCGCTATACCCGCAGGCTTGGTATTGCAGCAGCCAGATTTGGGCACTGCGTTATTAATTGCATTCGGTGGTATTTGTGTAATATTTTTAGCCGGCATTACGTGGAGGCTACTAGCGGTTTTTGGTGGCCTAGCTTTAGCTTGTATGCCGATATTTTGGTTTTATCTACATGATTATCAGCGTCAACGTATTTTGACTATGTTGAATCCTGAAAGCGATCCATTGGGAACTGGATACCATATTATACAGTCTAAGATTGCAATTGGATCAGGTGGGTTATACGGCAAAGGATGGTTGAACGGCACTCAGTCTCAACTGGATTTTATACCTGAAAGGTCAACTGATTTTATATTCGCTGTGTTTAGCGAAGAATTTGGTTTTCTAGGAGTGTTATTACTATTGTTTGCGTATGCATTTATTGTCATACGTGGGCTCATGATAGCGACTCGCGCACAAGACACGTACTCAAGATTGCTTGCAGGTAGTTTAAGTTTGTCATTTTTTGCTTATTTCTTGGTAAATATCGGTATGG
>CAZVPJ010000118.1:0-5501 GCA_964629035.1 uncultured Thiotrichales bacterium
CTGGTTAAATTTATCAAGTTAGTCGTTATTGCGAATCTGAGGGTCTAGCTCCTCGTAGTCGCGTATCATTTTATCAACGTCAATGCGATCACTTTTACGTGACCCCATTTTCGGTTGTTTCTTTCTAAGATTATTAAAAATCTTTCTTACCGTATCTTGTACTTCTTGATCCACAATCATCCTACCTATAGACATCCATGTTTAAGGTCAAATCATCTTAAGTAAATTCGAAGTTACTATTGTATTGATGAGGACAAGAGGGACTGGATAGGGGATAAGAGGATTTGGGTATTCGTTTTTAATGATATCCAGCTAGTGAAGCCGTCCACCAGATACTATTTTTGTTTTCCAATATCGATCATTCACATACGTTGCTTTAACGTGCTTGCCACTTTGAGGAGCATGGATAAACCTACCATTACCAACATAAATACCGACATGCGAAACTTGTATGCGGGTAAGTTTAAAAAATATCAAATCACCGTTTTGTAGTTTATGCAATGGTACAGATTTAGCCGCCTTAAACTGTTGCAAAGAAGTTCGAGGTGGTTTTAAGCCTACTTTTTTATGAATGTAAAAGACTAAGCCACTGCAATCAAACCCATTGGGCGTCTCTCCTCCATATTGGTATGGGCTGCCAATGAGAGATTTCGCTAAATCAGCAATCCTTGGCCCAACAGTTTGTTTGGCAGGTTTTTGGGTTGTGGTTTTTTGAGTTGGTTTGGAGTTGGTTTCACTGTATTCCGGTGATGAAGTACAAGCAAATAATCCAATCAATCCTAGTAATAAAAGGATAAATTTACTAAGAAATAATGGCTGTTGAAATGATCTCATAGTTTCTTGAGAGATAGAGACTGTTTGGTTTCCTGGTTGACTTCTTAGATGCTTTATTAGGTGATTCCTTAACGTGCCATATGATGAAATGGCATGCGCTCATTGTTTTCGAATAAATATCCAAGTTTTGATGTTTTATTCCTTTTGTTACTCAATAGCTGCGTTAAAGCCAATGTATGATGGTGTATTGTGATGGTGATTTATAAATCGTATAACCATGGCAATAACCAAGAGTAGCTCAGCCACATGATGATCGTAAGTGGTGTGCCTACTTTTACGAAATCAATGAATTTATAACCGCCTGCGTTCATCACTAGCAAGTTTGTTTTGTATGCCATAGGTGTGATGTAGCTCATGTTAGCACCAAACAACACGGCTAATATAAAAGGGGCTGCAGGCTGATCAAGTTGTTGGGCAATACTTACGGCTACGGGTGTGCCAATTACGGCTGCTGCATTGTTGGATACAATATTAGTGAGTAATGCCATTAATAGCATTAAACCGCTCAGTACAATGGGTGCGCTTGCGCCCGCTGTGAGATATAGAAAAACACTGGCTAAGTACTCAGTGCCGCCGGTGGTATGTAGTGCTGCACCCATAGCTAAACTGGCGACCACAATGAGTACGATGGGTGTACTGAGTGCTTGGGTAGCATCTCGCCAGTTTAAGCAGCCCGTAACAATTAGTAACAACACACCACACACTGCACTGATTGCAATGGGTAAAATTCCAAATGCAGCAATTACAATTATTCCGATCATAATCCATAGAGCAAGTGGAGCTTTCGCAGAATGAGGTAAATCTTCTGTGGAATCGAGTATCAGAAGTTCACCATTTTGCTTTAATTTTTTTAATGCCTCAGCTTTGCCTTGCACAAGAATAATATCCCCAGTTCTCAACCAAACTTCTTTTACACCAGAATGAAGTGTGTCAATGGTTGTACCCGCATGGTGCAAAGCAAGAGGGATCAGCTGGTAACGATCTTGAAAGTGTATGCGCGATAGGGTGGTGTTTTCTAATGGTGAGCCTTGGGAAACTACAATCTCAGCCAATTGCTGTTCAGAGGTGGATTTGAGTTCATCCTCATCAATGAGTTCGTTGTTCTTAGAATATAATGTTGCACCCAGTACATCTTCGTATTCCTTGAGCTCTTTTGGAGTGTCGCGAACAAACAAGCGATCGCCCGACTTAATTTCTACATCCGGTAAGAGAGAAAGTTGTGTATCTTCACCGCGTTGAATGCGTTCGATTTTCATAGCGCCACTCGTGAGTTGAAGAATATCTGACAAGGTTTTACCCACCGCACGACTTTCTTCAGGTATATGCAGTTGTGCTAGAAATACTCGAGGCGAACTGTCTGATAAAGGAGCTTCACGTTCTGTGACAATGAGGGGTGCGATCAGCCACAGATAAGCGATACCAATTACGGATGCAATGCTCGCTGGTAATAAAAAATCGAACATTGAAAATTTTTCTACACCCATATCGGAAGCTACGGAGACGACTAATAGATTGGTTGAGGTTCCGATGGTGGTGCACATGCCACCAACGAGTGTAGCGAAGCCCATCGGCATGAGAACGCCAGATGGAGAACGGTTAGTACGAAGTGAAACGCTTACTAATATGGGTAAGAGGAGAACCACAACCGGTGTGTTATTGATAAATGCACTCAATACTGCGCCTAGCACGAGCGTAAGCAATAAAGAGAGTACTGGGCTAATACGCCACAACGTAGCTAATGAACGACCAATCGGTTCGAGCGAACCGGTGCGAACCAGGGCTTGCCCTGCAATCATCAACGCGCATACCGCAATTAGGGCTTCATGCCCAAATCCTGAAAATAGGGCAATGGAGTGAAAATTTTCGCCATCTACTTGATAGGGAAATAGTTCAAATCCGACTGCCAAAATAGCGATCACCAGTAAACTAGAGGTTTCAAGCGGGATATTTTCGCGTGTGAACAACAACAAAGCGACAATAGTAAGTACCAGGATGCCAATAGCATGAGGGTCTGGGGTGGCTGGAAAAGGCATAGGTTTGTCCAGGTTATGTCATTCTGTAATCTGGCGAGTAGATATAGAGCGCTCTATCTAATAATTTACTCATATTAACTGTTACAGGTGATTGGTTTCATATCGTTCATTTACTATAATTATTCGCACGTAAATATTGAATTAACCACTAATTAGGAGTTTGTGTGAACGACAATCAGTTTGCAACGACATTAATGACCATCATGGGTGTTTTGATCGCCCTTACTGTATTTCTTTTAATTATGGCTAAAGTGTTAAATCCAGGCTCTGACTATAATGATGACAATTTGATAAGAGGAAATGTTGAAGACCGCATTAAGCCTGTAGGAATGTTGGCTATAGCGGGTGTTACACCAGTAAATGCAAGTGAAGGTGCGGCCGATACAATGGTTGCGGCTAATGCTGCTGCTGCAAGCAAAAGCCCTGCCGAACTTTATACAGCCTGTGCGGCGTGTCATGATGCAGGTGTCCTAAATGCACCAAAACTTGGTGATAAAGCTGGCTGGTCTGAACGTATGGGTAAAGGTCTAGATACGCTTTATGCCAATGCCATTAATGGTATTGGTGGCATGCCAGCAAAAGGTGGTCGTGCAGATTACTCCGATGATGATATTAAAGTAGTGGTTGATTACATGCTGGATTCAGTCAAGTAATTCATGCCTGTTTTACGTAATCAGTCATAAATATCAGAAAAATTACCGGCTTATTTATTTAATAAGCGATCATACTGTCGATAACTAATTGCCTCGCTGAGGTGATTAGTATCGATGTCTACAGAAGCTTCCAGATCAGCAATCGTTCGCGCAAGTTTAAGCGTGCGATGGTAGCCTCGAGCAGATAAGCCTAATTGCTCAAATGCTTTATCAATTAGTTTTTCAGAATCATTATTAAGCAGACAATATTTTTCTATATCTTTATTAGTCATGTAAGCATTGGGTTTGTGTTGCCTTGTTGATTGTTTCTCTCGTGCACTGCACACGCGTGTCTGTACATCTTTGCTCGACTCGCTGTTATTGGGAGCGCTTTGTTTAAGTTGTTCTTTGGGTACGCGCGGAACATCAATATGAATATCAATTCGATCTAGTAATGGTGCAGAAATACGTCCTCGATAACGACGAATTTGTTCTGGAGTGCATCCGCAGTTTCCATTTACGTCAATATCACAACCTTGGGGGCAAGGGTTCATTGCTGCAATAAGTTGGAAGCGGGCAGGAAATTGAACTTGTCTCGCAGCACGGGATATCGAGATGTTCCCGGTTTCTAAAGGTTCTCGAAGTACTTCTAGAACATGACGGTCAAACTCGGTCAGTTCATCTAAAAATAATACACCATGATGCGCTAGGGATATTTCACCAGGCATAGGGTATGAGCCACCGCCGACTAATGCGACTCCTGACGCGGTATGATGAGGTGAGCGAAACGGACGAACTCCCCATTGTTCTTTGTTGAAGCCACCATGACTTATTGAATAAACCGTTGCAGATTCAACTGCTTCGGATTCATTTAGGGGAGGTAATATACCGGGAAGTCGACTTGCTAACATAGTCTTCCCGCTGCCAGGCGAACCTACCATTAGCATGTTATGTGATCCTGCTGCAGCCACTTCCAGTGCTCGTCTGGCACGATGCTGGCCGCGTACATCTTCAATATCCAAAACCTCAGCTGTGTTTGATGTATGAATTTGATTAGTGTGTGTAGCTAATAGTTCTTGTTGAGATAGATGTGCAATAAGCTCTAAAAGGGTATCGCATGCGTAGACCGTAGTTTGCGTAGCTAGTAAGGCTTCAGTGCCATTTTCAAATGGGACAATAATGGCGCGTTCCTGTTTGCCGCTGGCAACCGCTGCAGGCAAAACACCATGAACCGCACGAAGCGTTCCGCTTAAACTGAGTTCACCTAGAAACTCATATGGGGTCAGTGAATCTTGAGGGACTTGTTTAGATGCTGCTAAAATGCCAAGTGCGATCGGTAAATCAAACCTTCCTCCTTCTTTGGGAAGGTCCGCGGGTGCAAGGTTTACTGTAATGCGCCGTGCCGGGAATTCGTAACCCGAATTAATTAATGCTGCACGGACACGATCTTTGCTTTCTTTTACAGCAGTTTCTGGAAGACCAACAATCGATAACCCTGGTAAACCATTTGAAAGATCAACTTCAACCGTTACTAATGGCGCATCCATACCTGTTTGAGCGCGAGAAAAGACGGTAGCAAGGCTCATTAGGAAGTGGGCTTACGATGCGAGTGCTAGATAATACATAATACTTAGAGTTGTTAATGAGTCATTACTTAGTTTGAATTGTTTTTTCCAGCTCAATAATTCTTTGTTCTAAAGCTTTCACGCGTTGCTGGCTTTTAGATAACAGTAGAACTTGCACATCAAATTCCTCACGCGTTACTAGGTCCAAACGTTGAAAGGCACCTTCTACGGTTGCTCGCGCATTTCTTTCTAAACCTTCTTTTGCTGTTTTTAGATCTTCAGGTACCGCAGAGCTTATTTTGCTCACGATATCGTTAACTGTCTGATCTAACGCTGCAGTATTGAATTTCATTCCATCACCTCTTCTAGCTAAGCCATAAGTGTAACGGAATCTTGCGAAAAATCAGCGCACCAAATAAGTGCTGAATTGCTCTTTT
>CAZVPJ010000119.1:0-5455 GCA_964629035.1 uncultured Thiotrichales bacterium
AGACCACATAGGCTAAAAGAAGTTTAGGAACTATATGTCTTCTGGCCAGTTTAGCGTGTGTTAGGTGGAATGCAAGGCAAAAATAGGGATAAAGCTTGAAAAGAGCATGCTGAATAAGAATATAATAAAATACTAAATAACTTGAATTACCAATATAAAATAGCGGTTAAAAGTATTTTTTTAATCTTTTAGTTTGAAAGGTTATAAAACAAACTAAATATTTATGGAACGCAGCGATAAACGGCAAAAGTTTGTTCGCCATTGTCGATTTTTGAAATAGGGGTCACGGTATCCCCACCCATATTGACCGAGCTATTGCGAGCTAATATCTGTAATTCTTTCGCAATTACAGTCGGCTGCCTTGCAACGGTTAGCATAGTTGGTTTTACGCGAACTTTTGTTGCTCCACGCTTTTGACAATTTACAACTTCGCCCGAGCTTAATAAACGCGCTTTTTCACCACCATGTGTAAGTTTAACACTTGCACAGGCACTCAGTGTAAAGGTAAAAATGAATAGTAGTAGGTATTTATTTGTCATACTTTGCGAAGACCTGATATAAATTGTAAATAGAAGTATACCTTCTTGATTAGAGCGCGCTACAAAAAACTATCTTGTAAAAACTATTGAGTAATAATGAATCTAGATGATAATAACTAAAGTGTTTAGAGGCTAGATGGTCGAAAAAGTTTCTTATAAAAATCTGCTGATTGTTATTTGTTATTAAATTTGTCTTTTAAGAATTCATGGACGTTATCTAGCGATATTTGTTGGGAATCAGAATCTGCTCGGCCTTTATATTCTATATTACCTTCTTTAAGGCCACGATCGCCTACAACAATTCGGTGTGGTATACCGATAAGCTCATGGTCAGCGAACATCAGTCCGGCTCGAATGTCTCGGTCATCAAAAAGCACGTCAAACCCCAACGCGTTAAGCTCAGCATACAATTTCTCGCAAGTAGATTGCACGTCCTCTGATTTTTTTAAGTTAATGGGTATTAAGGAAATCTGAAAAGGTGCAATCGATTCAGGCCAAATAATGCCTTGTGCATCATAATTTTGTTCAATGGCGGCAGCCACAACTCGGGTAACGCCAATACCATAACAACCCATCGTGACCACTTGGTCTTTACCATCAGCATTTAGTACGCATGCATTGAGTGCTTGGCTATATTTATCCCCCAGCTGAAATATATGTCCAACCTCTATACCACGCTTGATTGCAACAGTGCCTTTGCCATCCGGGCTGATATCGCCTTCCACAATTTTACGTATATCTACATTCATCATGTTATTGAAGTTTTTGCAATCTCGCTGCCAATCCACATTTTGGTAGTGAAATCCATCTTCATTAGCACCACATGCAAAATCTGTAATGGCTGCTGCGGCATGATCAATCATAATTGGAATATTTAATTCTAATGGTCCAATAGATCCGGGCTTGCATTTCAATGTGAGCAAAATTTCTTTTTCATTTGCAAATTCAAAGGGAACCGCTACACCTTCAAGTTTTTGGGCTTTAATGACATTCAGTTCATGGTCACCTCGAAGTACTAATGCAATAAGGCTATCGTCAGTGCCTTTGATAATTAGTGTCTTAATAGTTTGTTCAGGTTTGATGTCAAGAAAGTTACAAACTTCTTCGATACTATGCTGATTAGGCGTAGCTATTTTTGATAGCGGTGTCTGACATTTTTTTTCATCTTGTTCAGGCTTAAATGTGGGAGCATGTTCAACATTGGCGGCATAATGGCTTTGATTAGAGAATGCGATCGCATCCTCACCAGAGTCTGCTAAAACATGAAATTCATGCGAAGCATTTCCACCTATACTACCAGTGTCGGCTTCTACTGCACGAAACTCCAAACCAAAACGGCGAAAAATATTATGGTAAGTTTCGAACATTTTGTTGTAAGTGTTTTCGAGACATTCTTTGCTTAGATGAAAGGAGTACGCATCTTTCATGCTAAATTCGCGTGCACGCATCACGCCAAAGCGTGGACGAATTTCATCACGAAATTTTGTTTGGATCTGATAAAAATTAACCGGTAGTTGCTTGTAACTGCGAATTTCTTTGCGCACAAAATCAGTAATAACTTCTTCATGGGTTGGGCCATAGCAAAATTCACGACCATGACGGTCATGCATGCGTAAAAGTTCGGGGCCATATTGGTCCCAGCGCTCCGATTCCTGCCAAAGCTCTGAAGGTTGTACAGAGGGCATTAATACTTCAACGGCACCAGCGTTATTCATTTCCTCACGAATGATATTTTCAACTTTGCGAAGGGTGCGTAGCCCGATTGGCATCCATGTATAGAGGCCCGCTGCGAGACGTCTGATCATACCTGCACGTAACATGAGTTGATGGCTGACGACTTCTGCGTCAGCAGGAGATTCTTTTAGAGTGGAAATGAAAAACTGGCTAACGCGCATTTGGAATGTTTGCTAAATGTAGATTAATGTAATGGTTAATCTACATAGTAACAAAGAAGTCACCATGATCTACATCATGGTGACGAATTAATTTAAGGTCGGGTGTGTACTGCTAGCTGCAGTACTCAGAAACTTGCTCTTGTGTTTGCTGTATCTTGGCTTGGCGTTCTTCTTCTGAAAGTCTGCGGTAGGTGTCGCCATCTTTAACCGTTACTTGTCCGCGGCTGGTTAGAGACTGCATGTTTTTAGTGGCAATTGCACAGTTTTCAGCTTTAATTTTATCGCTTTCTTCTTGAACTTGTTTTTCGTTGTTTTTTTCTATTCGCGCTTCGCGACGCTTATCAAAATCGTCAGAAGAATCTGTTTCAGCTTTAGCTACGGAAGTGTTGGTGCCGGTGTCGTCTTGATAAACCACTTCAAATTCTATGCCTGGGGCGGGAGGTGTTTGGCTATAAATCACCCTGCCTTCATCACTCCATTTATAGACAGGTCCGGCATAGACTAATGTTGCTAGCGATAACGCTATGCAAGCTGCAAATAATGTGGCTAGAAAAGTTTTTGAAATCATAACTATTAATCTGGTTCGATTATTAATGTCGTTAGTTTAGCAAGAATGGTTTGAATTTGGGCGAATACTGTAATTATAGAGGGCTAGACGGGGTCATTCTGACGATAAATAATCAAAAAACATCATATGTAGCTTAAGGGTGCACCGCCTAGGTGATTGATAACTTTAGTGTCGGGGTCATATCTTGCTACGCATCGAAGTATTTATTTGATGAGGCTTAATAAGGGTTTCTGGTGTTATACTTATCCCCCATAAATAAAATCAATCAGGTATCAAAGAGGTCTCCATGGCAGATCGAAGGTTGCAAGTCTTTTATACGGTGGCAAAACTACTCAGCTTTACTAAAGCGGCTGAGACGCTACATATGACACAACCCGCGGTCACCTTTCAAGTGCGCCAATTAGAGGAGCATTTTAATACACGCTTATTCGATCGCACACATAACCGTGTGACCTTAACCGAAGCAGGTCGTAAGTCATACGAGTATGCGGAAGAAATTTTCGAACTTTATTCTGAGATGGAAAATTCTATTAAAGAATTAATTGGTGATGTCAGCGGAGTATTAACCCTTGGTGCAAGTACCACAATTGCTGAATATATGTTGCCGAGCTTGTTAAGTGGATTTACCAAAGAGTATCCTGATGTTCAGTTACGTCTTAAGGTTTCAAATACTGAAGGTATTGTCTCCATGATCGAGAACAGCATGATCGACTTGGGAATTGTGGAAGGGCCTGTAACTAATAAAAATTTATTAGTAGAAGAATGTCGTAAAGATTCCCTTGTGGTTATTGTTCCTAAGGATCATGAGTTATCATCAAAAACTTCTATCACCATGGATGAATTACTTCACTATCCATTCATTAGTCGTGAAGAAGGTTCTGGTACACGCGAAGTGATTATGGATTATGTGGTGGCCCAAGGATTGGATCGCAATAACCTCAACCTAAGTTTAGAACTGGGTAGTCCTGAGTCGGTTAAAGGAGCAGTGGAAGCCGGCATGGGGGTTTCAATCGTTTCAAATGTCACAATTGAAAAAGAACTCAAGCTAGATAGTTTGTATAAGGTTGATTTGTCTCCACCTTTAGAAAGACCATTTTCATTTGTAAGACAAAGACAAAAATTTCGGTTACACGCAATGGAACAATTGCTGGATTATGCGCGTGGGTACTGCAGTCCCTAATCGTAAATTGCAAGGTATTTAACGACTACATCATTTAAGTTTTAATAGTCGCAAAGCTCCAGCTTATATAGTTGTGTTTGCAGAGATGATGTTTCAGTATGATTGGTTTTCACGACGTTACTATTATTTTGCTTACCATCTTCAAAATATAGAGACCATTAAATAAATTTCTTCACTATTGTAGTTTTGACCGTATTTTAATAATAAGCAAATGATTGAGTATATAAAAAACTGGTATCAGCGCCACTTCTCTGATCCTCAAGTTGTCATACTTGCTTTATTTATTACTTTTGGCTTCGCAATCGTTTTATTAGCAGGTGACTTGTTGGCACCTCTTATTGCTAGCATGGTGATTGCTTATGTATTAGATGGTGGCGTTGAAATCTTACGTCGTGGGAAAATACCCCGTTTTATAGCATTAGGGTTGGTTTTCTTTGCTTTTATTGCAACATTGTTAATTATTATATTTGCATTGTTACCAAAGTTGTCACAACAATTCACGCAGTTATTTCGTGAATTGCCAAATATGATCACCCAAGGTCAAGATCTAATCATGCAATTGCCCGATAGATATCCGAGCATTGCACAAATATTTACAGAAGAACAAATCAACGAGCTTGTGAGATCTATCCGTTCACAAATCATCTCTGCGGGCCAAAATTTTCTTAGTCAACCATTAGAGTCTGTAGTGGGTCTCATCACGATAATGGTCTATTTGATTTTGGTGCCATTACTGGTTTTCTTTTTTTTGAAAGATAAGGAGAAGGTGCTTGATTGGCTAGAAGGCTTTTTGCCTGAAAATCGAGAATTAACTAACGAAGTTTGGTTTGAGGTTAATCAAAAGATCGCGAGTTATATTCGAGGTAAATTTTTAGAAGTATTTTTAATTTGGTCTGTTACGTATGTAACGTTTGTGTTTTTTGATTTGCAATATGCAATGTTGCTGTCATTTTTGGTTGGTATCTCCGTCATAATTCCTTACGTAGGCGCGGCCGTCGTCACAATTCCCATTGCATTTGTTGCGTATTTTCAGTGGGGGATAGGTCCCGATTTAGCGTATGTGTTAATCGCCTACGCTGTCATACAGTTTTTGGATGGAAATATTCTTGTACCATTACTGTTTTCTGAAGTAGTTAATTTGCATCCGGCTGCCATTATTGCAGCCGTTTTAGTGTTTGGAGGTATTTGGGGATTATGGGGTGTATTCTTTGCAATTCCTTTGGCAACGTTAGTGAACGCTGTGATAAAGGCCTGGCCAACTAAAGGCGAACAA
>CAZVPJ010000120.1:0-2896 GCA_964629035.1 uncultured Thiotrichales bacterium
GCGAACTTTTGGTGAAAGCTTGGTGACCCGTGGGCCATCACCTACCGTCAAATAAGGCTTACCACCTACATAAAAAATAGAAATTACATCACCCGGATAAATAAGATGAGGGTTATTAATTTGTGGATTTAGGTACCATATTTCCGGCCAATACCATGGTTCTACTAAAAATCGGTTAGAAAGATCCCACAGG
The DNA here is from genome assembly GCA_964629035.1 of uncultured Thiotrichales bacterium. Taxonomy (GTDB): domain Bacteria; phylum Pseudomonadota; class Gammaproteobacteria; order UBA4575; family UBA4575; genus JABDMD01. Next base: position 194 of record CAZVPJ010000120.1, read on the forward strand.
GTATCTCCCGGCACAACGGTATACTGTTCGGGTGCAGAGGCTTTAAATTCAACATCGTGTTGTTGTGGTGAAACCGGTAAATCTTCTAATCGAGGTTCGGAAGATTCAGACAATGCTTGAGCTTCTGTGGCATCAATATCAACGCTAGGCTCGCCTATCTCTATGTCAGTGCTGTCAGTACTACTGCCTTCGGGTGAAGTAGTGCAGGCGGTAATGAAAATGGTAATGAAGCCTGCAATGCAAAGCCTGAAAAATGTGCCGTGATCGTTGAATTTCCCCAGCATGATGATCCTTAATACGTTGTTATTGACGATTTTTTGTTAAACTACTATTAAATACACTCAAATCCGAGTATAGCCCTATAAATAGTAAGGGTAACTGATATTTGAGCTGATATGGCAATACTAAATTAAATTATAACTGTTGTGTAACTTAATGGCGCTAATAGAAATTTTACACTTTCCTGATCCACGATTGAGGAAAAAGGCAATCCCAGTCGATAAGGTGGACGATCAGATCCGACAGACGGTGGAGGATATGTTTGAGACGATGTATGACGCACCCGGTATAGGACTGGCTGCTACTCAGGTAAATATACAGAAACAGATCATTGTCATAGACGTTTCTGAAGGCAAGGATCAGCCCGTCTGCTTAATCAATCCTAAAATTATCGCTAAAGATGGTGAAGAAGAGATGCAAGAGGGTTGTCTATCGGTTCCAGGGATTTTTGAAACGGTACGTCGTGCCGAGAACATTACCGTGCAAGCATTAGATCAACAAGGCACTCAGTTTACGCTAGATGCCGATGGCTTACTCGCAGTATGTATTCAGCATGAAATGGACCACTTAGATGGCAAATTATTTGTTGATTATCTATCACCATTAAAAATGCAAAGAATAAAAAAGAAGATGTTGAAGATGAAAAAACTGGATGCCGCTGAGCATGAGAGTTCTTCACCGCCAGCCAACGTTATATGAGTGCATGCTGTCTTGTAATGAGTAGCTATTAAAAGCGAACGTTCTGGCCACACATAACCATACTATTCCAAGACCAGAACAATATGACATCACTGCACAACTGATATGAGTAAAGCCTTAAATATTATTTTTGCAGGCACACCGGATTTTGCTGCGGCTGCATTGCAAGCCTGTCTTGATAGTGAGCATCGAGTAGTGGCCGTTTTTACGCAGCCAGATAGGCCTGCAGGCCGTGGTCGTAAAATTAAATTCGGGCCAGTTAAACAACTGGCAGTAGATTACAACATTCCCGTATACCAACCAATTCGCCTCGAACAAGAGCAATGTTCTCTCATAGAGAACTTGCAAGCAGATTTGATGCTAGTGAGTGCTTATGGTTTGCTGTTACCTGTGCAAGTATTATCTGCGCCGAGGTTAGGGTGTATAAATATTCATGCGTCATTGTTGCCCAGTTGGCGTGGAGCTGCACCTATTCAACGTGCAATCATTGCAGGTGATCAAGAATCCGGTCTGAGCATTATGCAAATGGAGGAGGGTTTAGATTCTGGTCCCGTATTACAACAATTCAAATGTGATATTACGGCTGAAGACACCGGGTCCAGTTTACATGATCGACTTGCAAACATGTCAGCTACGGAAATTATTGGTGTTTTAAATTACCTTGAAGCAGGCAAGCTAACGGGGAACTTGCAAGATGAGTCCAGAGTTAGTTACGCAAAAAAAATAACCAAGCAAGAAACCAACATTGATTGGCATCAAACAGCAAAAGTGATCGAGCGTAAAATCCGAGCCTTTAATGCTTGGCCGGTTGCACATACTTTTTGGGGCCAACAACGCGTCCGCATATGGCAAGCAGAACTATGCAGTGAAGCCCTTGACGCATCTCCCGGAACTATTTTGGTTAGTAAGTCAAACAAAAAAAATACTATGAATGTGGTGACAGGACAGGGTGTTCTGAGAATAACTACTTTGCAATTAGCTGGTAGTAAAGCTATCCAAGCTCAAGACTTTCTTAACGCTTATGATGTTCATGGTGATTGTTTTAGGACTGCGCCCTCCAATCTAACTAAGCTAAATGCGGCTCAGGTTTCAGCATGAATACTGTATTTGTGAAGCGATTTAAAGTTGTCTGTCACACCATAAGTATAGTTATGTTGATGAATATTCTTTTGGGTACAACAGTGTGGTCTAAAACTCGTGCCATTGAAGTGAACTATTTAAATGTTACTGAACTAAATGATGAACTACGATTAGATGCAGAGATTGGTTACGAATTAAATAGTGAAGTAAGAGAAGCGCTGGTAAATGGAATCCCTTTGTTATTCCAGGTTGAAGTGCAGGTAGTATCTTTGCAGGATTGGGTGTGGGATAAAGTTGTCGCTACAATTGTAAAAACACATTCGCTCAAATATCACATTCTCAGTAAACAATATGTGCTTGAAAACCTTGAAACAGGCGAGAGTGATAGTTTTCCTGATTTAGAATCTGTTTTGGTTCAGCAAGGCCGAGTCTCGGCGATGTACATCACAGAATCAAATTACTTGAATGAGCAAGAAAATTATGTAGTACAGCTGCGCTCCAAGCTACTGACGAGCAAACTACCGCTACCTTTAAGAATGAAAAGCTACTTCTCTCCGAAGTGGCGGCTAGATAGTGGGTGGTATGAATGGCCACTATAGAAAAGCAAACGATTGTCCGCATATGGCCAATCATATTTTTATTCAG
>CAZVPJ010000120.1:2996-5379 GCA_964629035.1 uncultured Thiotrichales bacterium
GCAGATGTAGAACAAGCCTTGCAAGATTCTGTTGATCTTAGTCGTTCTTCTTTAGATTTACATATGCGGCAGTTGCGCAAACAGACCGAACCTATGGTTCGAGAGCTTTCAAGAACAACATCTTTCGATGCTCCGCTGGTCATTAACGATTTATTGCGACGCAGTGGTGCTGCAGAAATTGTGTTGTTTTCGCGCAGCGGAAATATTATTGCATACGGAGGTGAAGTAGGAGCGGCAGTGGTACCAAAGCTACCAGGTGAGACGGTTATGCGTTTAGTCAGCGAAGGTGAAACTTATGTTGGGCTTGATCCAGTAAAAGATACTGGTTTACATGTGCGTCTTGTGTTTCCTATAAATACTTTTGGAGTAACCACACAAAGACGTATGGTACAGGTGTTATATCCTATCTCGGATCGAATTAGTGATTTAGCGTTAAGTGTGCAGGAAGGCTTTGGTAAATATAATGAGTTGGTTTATTTGCGCACACCCCTTAAACAAAATTTTGCTTTAATAATTACCTTGGTTCTGTTGTTGGGTATATTGTTCGCGGTTTGGGCTGCATTTTATTCTGCAAGAAGACTGGTAGAACCGATTAAAGATCTTGCGCAAGGAACCAAAGCTGTTGCTGAAGGCGAGTACCATAAAAAAATTCCTGTTGAGCGTAACGACGATCTAGGTATGTTGGTAGCCTCTTTTAACCAAATGACAGGACGCTTATCTTTGGCACGTGATAAAGCTAAATTAAGTCAACGTTTGATTGATAGTCAACGAAACTACCTTCAGACAATATTAGAAAACCTATCTTCAGGTGTAATTAGTCTTGATCATAGTTTAGTAATAAAAACAGCTAATGCAACGGCCTCTCAAATTCTAAACACTGACATAAATGAATTCATTGGACGAGATGTTGCACAGTTATCTATGGGACATGAAAACCTAAAAAGTTTCTGTGATCAAGTAATACCAATGTTGCAAGGAAGTGACCAAAAGTGGCAAACCGAGGTTAAGCTAATCGGTGGCACACAAAGCAATAAGTTTCAAAGTAAAACTTTAATGTGCCGCGGTGTGATGTTGCCAGAAGATCAAGAGCAAGGCGGCTATGCTTTGGTATTTGATGACATCACACAGCTTATAAGTGCGCAACGTGACTCTGCTTGGGGAGAAGTAGCACGACGTCTTGCACATGAAATTAAAAATCCGTTAACACCTATACAACTATCTGCTGAGCGACTGCGCCGTAAAATTTTACCTGAGCTTGATCAACATGAAAGAAGCATCGTCGATCGTGCAACCACTACAATCGTTCAACAGGTTGAGTCTATGAAAGAAATGGTAAATGACTTTGCCGACTATGCACGTGCGCCACAAATTGAAAAAGCTCCACTTGATTTAAATAAACTCATTTATGAAGTAGTTGAGTTATATAAAAACAATGCACATGATTTTGAGGTAGTGATTTCATTAGACGAATACCCTTCATTAATTCTTGGAGATAACACACGCCTCCGTCAACTTATGCACAATCTTATTAAGAATGCTTTTGAGGCTATGCTAGATAAACCTAAAGACCACGCCCAGGTGAATATTACAACGCGATGCTTTGAGATTAGTGGCATTCCATTTGTAAGTCTTGTTGTAGTAGATGATGGTCCAGGTTTTCCAAATGATCTATTAGAGAGATTGTTTGAGCCGTACGTAACTACAAAAAACACAGGAAATGGTTTGGGTCTTGCTATTGTTAAAAAGATTGTAGAAGAACATGGTGGAACCATACGTGCTGAGAATGCTACGGATAAAGGTGCTCGAATTAAAATTCGTATACCTCTTAGTATTGCGACGCCTAAAATAGTTGATGCAGAGGGTGTAACTGCACAGAGCCAAGGAGATGCTGCGTGAGTCAAGAAAGTATTTTAGTAGTGGATGATGAGCCTGATATTCGAAATTTGGTACAAGAAATTTTGATGGATGAGGGTTATAAAGTGAGTGTTGCAGAAAACACGGCAGTGGCAAGACAACATGCTAATCGTTCACAACCTGATTTGGTTTTATTGGATATTTGGATGCCGGGTGAAGACGGTATTAGCTTGTTAAAGGATTGGCAAGATACTGGCCGAATCGCTTGCCCTGTTGTGATGATGTCCGGGCATGGCACGGTAGAAACCGCTATCGAGGCGACCCGTCTCGGAGCATATGATTTTATTGAAAAGCCATTAACGATGGCAAAGTTGTTAGTTAGTGTTAAGCGAGCCTTAGAGTCTGGCGAACAAAATTCAGAATCAACGCCTGCAAATGATGCTATTGAAATGCCGATTGGGTCGAGTTTACAGATACAGTCTCTACGTGATCAGGCTAAAAAATTAGCGCAACATGACAATGTGCTATT
>CAZVPJ010000121.1:0-5370 GCA_964629035.1 uncultured Thiotrichales bacterium
TGCGTCAGATATGTCACAGTTCTTTTGAACCGTTTCACATAGTGGATGACTAAGTGGCTGTTTCATTGGCTGTGTAGCTTTATGCATACTCATAATTATACAGGGTCCATGTTAGTATCTAAAAGAGGGTTAGATAGGACTACATTTATTAACACTATTAATAACAAGTTAAATGGCACGATTAAAAACAAAATGGAATCAAACGGAAAGAAAGCGCAAACCAGAAGAAATTGCCGGCGTAATAGGATTTAATCTTTGGGTGTTGGCAGCAGAGTCTTGCTTGTTCCTCGAAAATGAAGGCTTTGAAACTGCATCGCGTTTTCAAAGACTGGATGTAATTGGTGAATTTATAGCATTTGGCGCACATGTGGCTGATCGCATGGTATTTGATGAAATGTCAGCGGGCGAACGCGAAATATTTATCAATGCGCTTGGGCAACACCTTGCGGATACCATGCAAAGTAATCGATCCGATGTAAAAGCAGGTGAATACCGGTCAGACTTTATTAATTTGTTAAATGAAAGAATGAATGAATACTCGGACTGTAATTATACCGCGCAAGACGGCCCAAGTTTTTCAATGCGAAGGATTGCAGGTAATTATGTACGTGATGTAATGGGCGATAAAGATAATAAATGGATTCCTGATTATGTAATAGATTCAGAAATACCAAAACATTTGCTAGCGATAAAACGGGTGTTTAAAGGCCAAAGCCCATCGCTAAGCGAAGCCGATTTTGCAGCGCCACCGATACCAGAGAGTGGAGTATGGGGTGAGGAATAATTGGAATTACAAACGACCCTCTTAAAGATAGCCGTTTGTATAAAGAAAATATAATGCTAGTTTAACTTTCGGCTTTGCTTGAGTCTGGAACGGATTTTTTCTTATTCGTGAGTGATTGTGTTAGTCCATTAAGACTATCACCATCAATTCCAATTTCACTTAATAGTGAATCCACGATTGGAGACTGTACTTTATACTTTAATGCACTATTCACAACTTGATCAGCTAAATTTGTATCATCGTTTTTATTTGATCCATTAGAACCGTTACCATTGCTACCACCACCAATTGAATTTAATCCATCAATTTGCATGATTTTAATTCCATCAATTTGTTCCATTGGCTTAACGCTTTCTCGAATGATGTCTGGCATATGTTTAACAATAGCCATTTTTACCTGCATTTCAATTTGCTCAGCAGATAATATGTTGCTTGCCTCATTAATAGACCGCTTGCCTTCTGCGTCGACCATATAACGCATTTTGGCTGCATCAGCAGCGAGTTTTTCAGCATCTGCATCACCTTGTGCAGCGATGCGGGCACTATCCGAATCACCGATAGCAATTGTACGCACCGCTTCAGCTTGATCTTCTGCTGCTTGCTTTTCTGCCTCAGCAGCGACAGTTACAGTAATGGCCTGGCGTTCAGCTATCTTTTGCGCCTCAATTAGTTCAATTTGTTTTTGTCGGTCCGCTTTTTCTTGTTCTTGTGCAGTAATAACTCTCTCATCTTCTTTTACCGCTTTTGCTCTAGCAATTGATGCTTCTGCTTCTGCTTCTGATGTTTCTCTAGATTTTTCTGCAATTACAATTGCTCTATCTTGTTCCGCTAGCTCAACAGTTTTAACCTTTTCAATGTCTGTTGTCTCGATAGCTCTTGCTTTGAATATTTCTTTTTCTCTTATCTGTCTTTCCTTATCAATTCTTTCTTCCTCTACAGCGCGTTCAGCTAGAATTGTTGATAGGTCAATTTTTTGTTGCGCAGTTATTTGGGCTTGTTCTGCTTCACGTCTTTTTTGTGCTTGCTCTGATGCTATTTCTGCTGTTTGTGCTGCACGTCTTATTTCAATTTCACGTTCTTGTTGGAGTTTTGCATATTCTTCTTCTTTTCCAATTTCAAGTTTTTCGCGCTCTGCTTCTAAGTCTTTGGTCCTTATTGATACCATTGTATCTTGTTCAATTTCATTTCTTCGTTTTCTTCGCACTTCAATTTCTTCTGTTAGTTTAGTTAAACCTTCAGCATCGAATGCATTGTTAGGGTTAAAATACTCTTTGCTTGTTTGGTCCAATCCAGTTAGTGATACAGCTTCTAACTCTAAACCATTTTTTAGTAAGTCCTCTGAGACTACCTGTTGAACTTTTTGAACAAAATCTACGCGTTGTTCATGTAGCTCAGTCATCGCCATTTCTGCAGCAACCGCTCTTAGCGCATCAACAAATTTACCCTCTACCAAATCTCTTAATGAATCAGGTTTCATAGTTTTTAATCCAAGCGTTTGAGCTGCATTTGCTATCGATTCCTGAGTTGGTTTAACACGTACATAGAATTCTGCAAGTACATCAACACGCATCCTGTCGCGTGTTATTAATGCTTGTTCATTGGAGCGTCTTACCTCAAGGCGCAAAGTATTCATATTAACTGGAATAATTTCATGTAGAACAGGAAATACAAGTGCACCGCCATTCATCACAACTTTTTGGCCACCAAATCCAGTTCTTACAAAAGATACTTCTTTTGAAGATCGTTTATAAAGCCTTGCAAATATTAAACCTATTGCAAAAATTGCAAATAATATAATACCTGCATAAATTAAAACGTCATATAATTGATTCATAGTTGCCCCTTATTAATTTTCAAGTGATTTGTTTGGGTTGCGGATCACTTTAAAAACACTTCCCGCTTTATTTAAAATTAAAACTCTTTCACCTTGCTTAATTTCATCATTATCATCATCTGGCTCGACCATGATGTAATGACTTTGGTTATGTGTGTCGATTAATTTAGCTTCTGCAGGAGAGCCTTTGGTTGCAGTTCCTAGTGTTAAGGTTGCGACTCTTCCTTTAAAGGATTCAGTAGATACTGCTTCTGTTTCATCCCTAGGCATTATTCTATTAATCATGCCGCCAAATAGCCTCATGCATGGCAAAGCTCCTAAAATTGCAGGTAACGCAACAATAGGGCTTGGGAATAAATGTCCTGTAGTTCCCATTGCTACTTGCTGAATAATTAAACCAATTAGGCCAAATGATGTTAGAAATACGATTAGTAAAACTAAAAAAGGTACCTCTCCAACTCTTAACCATCCTAAAAAATGTGATAGTGTAGTGTTTGATTCTAGATTGGGACCATCGACGTCAAGTTCTATATCTGGAAGTATAGATTCAAGGATATTAGATATTCCTAGACCAATAAGTGCACCCACACCCTCTAATGCAGCAATGAAAATCATTACTGCTATTGAGACAGTAAATGGAAAATTTTGCGGTTCTAAAAAGAAATCCATTTAGCTAACCTTACTGTTAACTCTTCTCAGCTTTCAGTTTTGCTAGACGTTCTTTAATTCTGTTTTTATGGCTTAAGTTATCAAGCTCTGCAATTTGTGCAGCCGTCTTTGCATCAGTAGTACTGGAAGAAGAGGGACCAAGTCCAGTTCCTTTTTCCATGATTCGGTCAAATGCTTCTTGTGCTTTTTCAACTTTAGCAACTACATCTGATGAGCCACTTATTGTTTGTCCATCATCTTGCTTGCTTATAGTCTGCCTCTTGCTTTCAACAAAATTACGGAGCTCTTCGCGCATTTCACGTTTTTTAGCTTTTAAAGCATCAATGAAACCTTCCAACTCATTCTCGCTCTCGGTTGCTTCAGTTATGCTTTTTTCTAGCACGGGAATTTGTGCTTCAATGTTGATTTGTTGTGCAATTGCAGCTTCTGCTAGATCATCTCGGCCCTCATTAACAGCAAATTCAATTTTTTCTGATAAGTCTTCATACTTTTTATTTTCTTCCATCATTCTTTTATTAGCTAAATGACGGTTTGCCACAACCGTACCTAATTCAGCACGGACGTCATCAATCGCACTATCAATTTCTCGAATAGCTTCTTCCATAACTAGATCTGGTGCAGAATTTTCAATCGAGTCAATAATTGCATTGATTCCACCACTTAAAATACGCCCAACACGAGCACTGATACTTTCACTCATTACAATGTCTCCTTTATTAATTTAGTTTCATTATCTAGCAAGCGTAACAGTTGGATATAGATATTAAGCTTGTTTCTAAATACATTCTTTCTAGTACTATTTGTGCTTTGAATAATTCCAAGATGAATTGTTCTTTCAAATAATCTTGAAACTCTTTCCATTAACTCGTTTTCAAATTCTTGACACCCCAAAGTGTCATCAATTATTTTGCCTGACGAGATAAAGTACGCTAATAAATCTGCTAGTGAATCACGAATTGGATCAATCACTTGAGAATAGGTGTTTTCTTCATGTTGGATCTCTTTAATTTGTCTTGAAATTGGAAGTAAGTAATTTTCGATATTAGTAAGTACTTCACTGTAATTATTACCTGCTAATTTAGATTTTCTTTTTTCTTTCAAGATTGCTCTAATTTTATCGCTTGGTGTTTTAGCCCCATCTATAGTTATATTTGCAATAAATTCCGCATCTTCATGCGATATTCGCACGCTTAATGGAATGGTTTTCATTTCTGGTAATCATCTGTATTTAATCGTTCATATATTGTATACATATGTATACATATGTCAACAAATTAGCTCTTCCTTGTTTATATCTCTATAATACAATTGGTTATGATCTATCTGAATAGATAATTACTGCGCTTAGCAGGTTTTAAATGTTATTTGTCAGGTGAAGGTGTTGGAAATAGTAAAAAAGAAAAAATTATAGGAAGTTATTTACAAGATTAAGATGAACTTAATATTTAGTAGCACACATTTGTTGACATATTTTTGACTAAATTTCTAACGATATAAAAGTGCCGTTAGTTTGGTGGAATCGCAATGTTAAAAACTCTAAGCCATAGCTCCACTCTACAGAGTTTTCATTTGATCCCAGCTGTCGATTCACTACATTAGCTACTGCATCAAGCTCACTGCTGATAATTTTAACAACCTGGCTTATATCTAACGATTCAGGGGTGATGAGCTGCATACCATTCAAGGATACGTTTCTTGTTTTACCTATATGAGCTTGGGTGCTGGGCCAAGCGTTATAAAATCTCACTATCCATTCTTTATTAATTCTCTCGATGGTTCGTAAACCACAAACCTCTTTAGTTTGTTTGGTTGCGGGGTACACGGGGCTGTCACACTTTGGGCAAATGTCATCAGGACCAATATTGTCGCTCATATTATGTTGAGCGTTGCAAAATGCACACTGATATTTGTTGTTGGTGTAAACATTTTGTTCGCTTGGTTTTTTAGCTGCTTTAGGTGGTTCTGTTTTTGTTTTGGTGCTTAAAGCAATATCGTATTCAGCTCTAGCTGAATCGTTCATTAGTACGCTATATGCTTCATTCACTACTGCAGCATCTTCGTGGTTGCCCCCAAGGTCGGGATG
>CAZVPJ010000122.1:0-2550 GCA_964629035.1 uncultured Thiotrichales bacterium
ATATGACTCGCTGTGATGGCTGTGGACATTGCGTAGATATCTGCCCTTCAGACATCATGCACATTGATACAACCACCCGACGTGCCTACAACATTGAGCCAAACATGTGCTGGGAGTGCTATTCCTGCGTTAAGGCATGTCCTCACAATGCAATTGATGTACGTGGTTATGCTGACTTCGCACCATTGGGTCACTCAGTACGTGTTATCCGTGACGAAGAAAAAGGTGTGATCGCTTGGCGTATTAAATCGCGTAATGGTAAAAAAGATATGAATTTACTGGCGCCGATCACTACTAAGCCATGGGGTACTGCTATTCCAGAGTTGGCCAAAGAAGCGGCACCAAGCAAAGATATGGTGGACAGCCAATTACTGTTCAACGAGCCAAAATATATTCGTTTAGATGATGGTGATCTTCATACTCTTGAGTCTAATGGCTTGAAGATGAAAGAAGGAGTGTACTACTAATGGGTTACAAAACAGTTGTAGAAGATAATATCGATATCCTAGTTGCCGGTGCTGGCATGGCCGGTACAGGTGCTGCTTTTGAAGCAAGATACTGGGGTCAAGATAAGAAAATCGTTATTGCTGAGAAAGCAAATATGGATCGTTCAGGTGCGGTAGCACAAGGTTTATATGCGATTAACACCTACATGGGAACACGTTGGGGTGAAAACAATCCTGAAGATCATGTTCGTTATGCGCGTATGGATCTAATGGGTATGGTACGCGAAGATTTGTTATTTGATATGGCACGTCACGTAGATTCTGCAGTGCACCAGTTTGAAGAATGGGGTTTGCCACTTATGCGCGATCCTAAGACCGGTGCTTATCAGCGTGAAGGAAGATGGCAGATTATGATTCATGGTGAGTCATACAAACCAATCGTAGCAGGTGCTGCTAAAAAATCGGCAGATCAAGTATTCAACCGCATTTGTTTAACCCATATGTTGATGGACGAAGCACAAGAAAATCGTGTTGCGGGTGCAGTAGGTTTTAATGTACGCACCGGTGACTATCACGTATTCAAAGCTAAAGCCGTAATTTGTGCTGCGGGTGGCGCGTCTAACATCTTTAAGCCGCGTTCAGTAGGTGAAGGTGCAGGGCGTGTTTGGTATGCGCCATGGTCATCTGGTTCAGCTTATGGCTTGATGATTGGTGCGGGTTGCAAAATGACACAAATGGAAAATCGCATTGTGTTAGCACGATTCAAAGACGGTTACGGACCTGTAGGTGCGTACTTCCTTCATCTTAAGACCTACACACAGAATGGTGTCGGTGAAGAATATGAATCTAAGTGGTTCCCTGAACTTTCAAAAATGGTAGGCAAAGAATACCTAGATACGGAAGGCCAGCATTTATCTCATAAACCCATTCCAACTTGTTTGCGTAACCATGCGTTTATTTCTGAAGTCAATGCAGGTCGCGGGCCCATTCATATGGTCACCATGGAAGCTTTCCAAGATCCTCATCTTGAAGAGATTGGTTGGCACAACTTCTTGGGTATGACAGTAGGACAGGCTGTACTTTGGGCGGCTACTGACGTTGATCCTAAATATGAGAATCCTGAATTAACTACTTCAGAGCCTTATGTGATGGGTTCACATGCTACCGGTTGTGGTGCATGGGTATCAGGACCTGAAGATTTATCACCAGAAGAATATTTCTGGGGCTATAACCGTATGACCACGGTTGCCGGTTTGTTTGGTGCAGGTGATGCGGCGGGTGGTACACCACACGCATTCTCATCCGGTTCATTTACGGAAGGTCGTTTGGCAGCAAAAGCGGCATGTAAATACATCGATGACGGTAAGGCAGAAGGTATCAAGGTATCTCAACAGCAGATCGATAAGCGCGGTGAAGAAATCTTCAAGCCGATGGAACATTACAAAATCTATCGCAATGAGATTACTGCAGGTTCTGTTAACCCGAACTACATTAACCCACGGCAAGGTCTGGATCGCTTGCAAAAGCTAATGGACGAGTATGCGGGTGGTGTAACGGTTAGCTACATGACCAACGAAAAGCTCCTCAACATCGGTCTCAAGAAAATGAAGGCGCTAGAAGAAGACCTAGAGAAGATCGCGGCCGAAGATATCCATGAATTATTACGTGCATGGGAACTTAAGCATCGTCAACTTTCATCTGAGGCTGTGTTACAACACACGTTGTTCCGCAAGGAAACTCGCTGGCCTGGTTACTATTATCGTGGTGACTTCATGAAGCTTGATGACCAAAATTGGCACGTGCTAACGGTTTCACGCCGTGATCCTGAAACAGGTGAGTACACCATGGAAAAAGCGCCTTGTTATCACTTGGTGGGTGATGAAGAGAAAAAGGCTGCTGCAGCATAGGCAAGCTATGAAGAGAAGGGTCACCTATCCTGGCGATCCACCTTGTACTATATGAGTACTTCTTAAGTAGTTTCAAGCACAACAAAAAGATCAACAGTTTACTGTTGGTCTTTTTTTGTTAAAGACCCATCAAAATTATAATTACAGCTTCAGTTAAGAAATCGAATGAACATAATAGAAAAAACAGATGATGAAAT
>CAZVPJ010000122.1:2650-5177 GCA_964629035.1 uncultured Thiotrichales bacterium
TAACCTACAAAATTATTGATCTGAAAACCGAAGCTATACTGACTTCAGTCGAATTCCCGATCGGGTATATTCATGGTGTTACCGAAGCGTTAGCGCCACAAGTGACAGCCGAATTAAAAGGCAAAATGGTTGGCGATATAATTAACGTGCCAATTGATTGTAATAAGATCTACGGACCACGAGATGAAGCTTTGGTGATTACTGATCACATTGAAAATGTTCCGGAAGAATATCATCAAGTAGGGTTGTCAATCTTGATGGAAAATGATCAAGGTGATAATAAAAGTTTTTTAGTCACAAGGGTCGATGAAAAGTCCATCACTATTGATGGTAATAATCCACTTTGTGGGCGAGAAGTTATTTTCAAGCTTGAAATTCTAACCGTGCGCGATGCCACAGACGAAGAAATGGAAGCAGGTGGTCCGCTGAATGCTGAGCCTGAAATCAGCGAAATTGTTGGCTCTGATCAAAAAGTTGTGCCGATTAGATAATTTCTTCTAATTACTTTCTAGGTTCTTTTTTGTGCCAGTAATTTGTGCGAGTAAAGAGAAGCTAATGGAAAAATATTTTGCCGCAAAATCTTTACGCTGAAACATTATTAACTCCTGGGCTTGGAGTGCCGATGGTGTGGCGATATGAAAATAATGCACGTTACTTGCTTGAGCTGCTTGAAAGTGACTCACCTGTTAGAGGCGCACTCTCGCAAGCGATAGATCGCTATGGCGATACCTTTTTTGAATTATCTGCCAATAAAGAATCACTGATTGAGTGGGCTAATTCGCAAAAAACACTGGTGGATACCGCTGATGTAAGAGAACTTAGATTGGGTGGCGCGCACGTATTTCAGCAGGCCATAGAACTATTCCAAGGCTTGCAGATGATGGTTGAAAAAGAGGAAGATCCTGAAAAGTGGTCTGCAGTTCATCACAACATTGGTGACGTAATGGGCTTTATCGGCCAACGCAGTGGCAGTTCACATTTTCTTGAACAATCAGCGATGTCTTATGAGCAGGCATTGGAAGTTCGCAGCTTTGAAGAGACTCCATTTGAGTGGGCTAACACACAGCATAACCTCGCGGTAGTGATGCAAACGCTTGGGCAACTAGAAGATGATCTAAATCTCTTAAAGCAAGCGGGTGAAATATATAAACAAGCATCTACCGCATTAAAAAGGGATGAGCATCCAGATGACTGGGCATCAGCTTTGTGTAATGTTGGAAATGTACTTTGTTTGCTGGGTGTCCATCGAAGAGGGCCGCGTACCCTAGAACAGGCAGTAGTGGTGATGCGCAATGCTATGGCTGAGCGCACTCCAGATAAGTCCGCCTATGGATGGGCTGTCACGCAAAATAACTTGGCGGTTGCATTACAAGCACTGGGTACACATGAAGAAGACATCCAATCGTTAGAAGAATCTATCCCTATTTATGATGCAACATTAAAGGCACTACCAAAAGATGATGTGCCCATGATGTGGGCCATGGTTACCGCAAATCGTGCTTCCGCATTATATGCGCTTGCGCAGGAGTCTGATTACGTTGATATGGCAATGAAAGCTGAATCTGAGTTTGATGACATCGCTAAATTATTTGCTGGCGTAGCGTTAACGCATTACCAGCAATTAGCTGAAGAGCGAAGGGGTCAATCTAAAAGTTTAGTTAAGCTACTTCAAGTGTAAGCCATCAGAGATGATTAAAACCTATTCTCAACGTCTGTTACCGCCTTATTACGGGCAAGCACAAATAGCTGAATCAGAGCGGGCACGTGCCTTAACAATCGATGGCCAAAGCTGGGAAATTCAATTTCTACTGGAACGAAAGGGTGGTCTACCTCAAGCAGATAATGGCCAAACTACTAAACTTAGTTATAAGCGTGCTGCAACGATTAGCGATAGCGATATTCGCCAGAAGAATATAGGCTCATCTCAAATTACAAAAGGCTTGGATCAGAAACAATCTGTCGATGAACGCATTTTGGAGTTAACAGATTTTCTTGCTGGAGTGACATTGCCGTTTCCAGCTGCAGACCACCATGAGTACTGGTTACTGGATGCCAAAGATCAATCTCCATTAGCATTAATTTTTTCCGCTAAAGATGAAGTGCAAAAGAATGCCTATCCATCAAGGCCTGAGTGGACGGCACTACCCTCTGCGGTAATGCCGATTGAAATGACTGAAGATGAAAAATCGTATTCATCCGCACCGGTAAATTACCGTTTTGAACGTTTAGTTGCTGAACGAGCAAGTATTAATCCTAAAGCAAAATGGTTCACAAGGTCTGCAAATGAAGAACAGTGCTTTCCAAGCTATATGGTGAGAGAAGATTGGAGTGAGGAAGAGGCTGATGATTTATGCAAACGCTATTTAATAAGACAGTCTCCACGTTTGTTGATGCTGCATGACTTGAATAATGAACAACGAAAACAGCTCGAGATCAATGCACGTTCACATGCCCTAGAGGTGGAACGCTTTCATTCACTTTACCCTGAAGTCGTAGATCAGGTATTGATGAATGCGATTCTTGTTGA
>CAZVPJ010000123.1:0-5168 GCA_964629035.1 uncultured Thiotrichales bacterium
TTAAGAACAAGCTATCATTATTTTTCAAGACTACGTGGTTTGTAAAGTATCGACTCTTTTATAGAATAATCATTTTAATTTTAATTATTAATAGAAAATATTAAATAATGTCTATGTTATCTATACCTAGAAGGATTGTTAGGAAATCAATTGGTTTGCTTTGCAAGTTGATAAGAATAGATAACGTTACTTTTCAAAAAATATGTAAAAATAAAAATCTAATTCGTATTGGTTCAGATTATGGTGGTTGGGTTGTTGATGCAACCCAGTTGAATGGAAGTTCTGTATGCTATTGTGTCGGGTGCGGTGAAGACATAACTTTTGATTTAGGATTGATCGAAAAATATGGGTGTAAAATATTTGCATTTGATCCAACTCCAAGAGCGATAAAGCATGTTCTTGAATCAGTTTGCGGTGTGACCGGTTATTATTTTCACGGTTACGGAGTTTGGGATATTGATGGTGTGCTAGAATTTTTTGAGCCTAAAATTTCCACACATGTTTCTCACTCAGCGTTGAATTTGCAAAAAACTGATAAATCCTTTCATGGAACAGTTAAAAGCATGGCGTCGATTATGAATGAAATGGGCCATGCTAAATTAGATCTAATAAAGCTTGATGTAGAAGGTGCGGAGTACAAGATAATTGACTCTATGATGGAGTGTAAAATTTTCGCAAAAATATTGTGTGTAGAGTTTGATGAATGGATTAACCCACTGGATATGGGTTATAAAGAAAGAATTCGAGCTGCTATTTATACCTTGATAAATAATGGGTATACGCTTATCCATGCTGAATTTAATGGTAACTATACTTTTTTATATCAGCAGCATTAACTAGAAAAATTAAATGTATACAGTACCTATATTGTTAACCATGTATAACAGAGCAGAATCTGTAGAGAAAGTAGTAAATATTCTAAGAGATCTTAAGCCTCTAAATCTTTTTATTTCTGCTGACGGGCCAAAGAATAGTAAAGAAGATATAGAGGCTTGCAGTAATGCGCGTAAAATTATTGAAAGTATAGATTGGGAGTGTACGGTAAAGAAAAATATCCAAGCTAATAACCTAGGCTGTAGGCATGCGATGGCTGAAGGAATTACGTGGTTTTTTGATCATGTTACAGAGGGGATTGTCTTGGAAGATGATTGTGTTCCAGATCAATCATTTTTTTATTATGTAGAGGATTTGCTTGAGAGATATAGGTATACAGAAGAAGTCTTTGTGATTTCTGGCAGTAATTTTGGTGTCGTTCCTGAAGATTGGCCGTATAGTTATTATTTTTCGAGATATATGAATTGTTGGGGGTGGGCTACTTGGAGAAGGGCGTGGAAGTACTTCGATAATGATATGAATGATTGGCGGGATACTGAAAAAAAATCAAGTCTCGAATTATACATTGAGAAAGAATTTTGTGGGTATTGGAGAACTATATTAAATAAATGTTATAAGAAAAAATTAGATAGTTGGGCGTATTTGTGGACATTTTCATGCTGGTATAATAATGGGCTTGCAATTTTACCAACAAAAAATTTGATCAAGAATATAGGTGTAGGGGATGATGCTACACATACAAAACGAAGCATCAAAACACTAGGTGTTAAGCGTTCAAAAATCCAACTTCCATTGGCGCACCCTTCTGAAATCACAAGGCTCAAAGCCGTCGACATTTTAATTGAAAAAAAGGCGCATTCCGGTCCTCTATGGAAGAGATATGCAAGAGTTGCAAAAGAACTGTTCGTTAAATAGCAGAACATTTATAGAATGAAAATATTATTAGTGCATAGTTACTACATGAACTATGGAGGAGAGGATAAAGTATTTGAGCTAGAGCATAAAATGCTAAAAACTTATGGGGAAGATGTTTTAACATTTGTTAGGCGAAATAATGACTTAGGGAGCAATAGACTTCGAATATTAAAAAATTTAAGTAAAATAATTTTTAATAAAATGTATTTAAAAGACTTTTCGAAAGTCTTGGTAGCATTCAAACCAGATATAGTACATGTGCACAATACTTTTCCTTTTATGTCTGAATCTATTGCACATGAGTGTTATAAAAACAAAATCCCATGTGTAAAAACATTACATAATTATCGAAATATGTGTATCCAGGGTACACAATATAGGAAAGGTAATATTTGTACAGAATGTAGTAGATCACCTCTTGAGTGGTCTGCAGTCAAGTATTCGTGCTATAAAAATTCAAAACTATTTTCTGCAGGCATTGCACTTAAGAGGCTGGTAAGTAAATATTTTCATCACAATGAAGATTATTACAATCAATATATAGCGGTTAGTGAAGCAGTTAAAATAGAACATTTAAATCAGGGTGTCCCGGCAAGTAAGATCAAAGTAAAAGCTAACTTTATCAGGAGATTTGAGCCAGATAATAAAGGCTCTAGTGAATTTGGATATGCATTATATGTAGGACGGTTAAGCAGGGAAAAGGGAATCCAGGTGCTTTTAAAATTATGGGTGGATAAACAATTTTCGGTTCCTTTGATTGTGGTTGGTGATGGACCTTTGCGTTGCGAAGTGGAGGACATGGCTCTTAAGAATAAAAATATTATTTATAAAGGTGTTTTGAAAGATAAAAAATTATCAGATTTGTATGAAAGTTCACTTTTTGTGGTAATTCCTTCGCTCTGGAAAGAGCCTTTCGGAATGGTTGCTATTGAAGCGTTTAGTCTAGGATTGCCTGTTATTGCATTTGATATCGGCGGGCTAAAGGATATAGTTGATCATAATATAAATGGATATCTATGTGAGCCTAATAAATTAGATGAATTTTCGGAATATATTGAAAAATTAATTCGTGATGCGCATCGGCGTACTGATTTTGGAATAAATGCAAGAGATAAATTTATGAAAAAATATACGGAAAAGAATAATTATTTACTATTGAAGAATATTTATTCTGAAGCATTATCTAATGATTCATTCCATGTTTAAGACTATCAAAATTTTTTCTAATAACGGGTTTTTATTTAATTGTGTAATGTTTTGAAAGATTGTAATGGCTAAAGTAAATATATTTGGTATGTTCTTAGACTGTATGTCTCTAAATGACTTATTAGAGCGAATAATATCGCATGCAAAAAATAATAAAAAAGGATATGTAGTAGCAGCAAATGTACATATGCTAATGGAGTTGCAAGATTCTAGAGAATTACAGGTCGCTATTAATAGTTCATTGGCTGTCTGTCCCGATGGAATGCCGCTGGTATGGTTAATGAATAGAAAAGCAGGTTGCTCACAAAAAAGAATAACTGGCAGTGACCTTTGTTTAGCATTATGTGGGCGTGCTGCTAAAGAAAAAATACGAATAGGGTTCTTAGGGGGTGATTCTTCTACGCTTAACGCTACTAAGGATTATTTAAAGTATGCGTTTGATATTGAGATAGTATACATGTCATCCCCTCAAGTATCTGAGGATGGCTATTTAAATGATTTAGCAGTTATAAAAGATATCGAAAATTCTGAGGTTATGCTTTTATTCGTTGCATTGGGGTGTCCAAAACAAGAGAGATGGATGTCAAATTATAGTAATGAGGTTTCGGCAATTATGGTGGGAGTGGGTGCTGTCGTTGATTTCTTGTCTGGTACAAAAAGAAGAGCTCCCATATGGATGCAAGATATTGGTTTAGAGTGGTTTTATCGGTTATTGCAAGAGCCTAGAAGACTTTTTAAGCGCTATGTCATTCTTAACACTAAATTTATATACCTTCTTTTTAAGCAAGTATTTTCTCAGAAACATAACGTATAATACGACAGTGCAATTCAATAATTAGTACTTCGTTTAAGAAATCTATGCGTAGAGGACTGCTAAATAAACATTCGGATATTATAAACCTAATTCATAGGTCACTGGATTGGTTGATAGTAATCGTGGTCGGTATGATTGTGTACTCAATTTACCCCGGTGCTTGGCCTCTTTCAAAATTCTATATTACGGCTCTATCCATTGCTGCTATTTCAGTATATATAATCTTCCCATATTTTTCTTTGTACCAAGCGTGGCGAGGTTCATCTTTATTTGAAGAAATAAGAACATTAAGTTTTGCTTGGTTGGTTGTTGTACTACTAATGCTTGGTATATCCGTACTCACTAAATCAAGTGAGGAGTATTCACGTATATGGTTGGTTAGTTGGTCAGTATCTACATGGATTGTTCTAATCATTTCTCGTGTAATAGCAAGAAATACTTTAGGTTGGATGCGTGAAAAAGGCTTGAATATTCGCAATATAGTCTTAGTGGGAAATAATAAATTATCAGAAGAAATCGCTTCTAAACTTCAAAAGGAAATATGGGCGGGATTTAATTTAAAGGGTGTGTTTATAAAAGATTATGATCCAGAGGATACTGTTGTTGGACATCCTGTATTAGGGGGAATAAATTATATATCTGAATATGTTGAGGAGAATAATATTGATCAAGTATGGATAGTCATGCCATTGAAGGAAGAAGAGGCAGTGATGCGTGTGATAAATGAGTTGAAGTTGAGCACAGTGGATATTCGATATGTTCCAGATATATTCGGTTTAAATCTTTTCAACCACTCCATTACAGAGGTGATTGGTTACCCGATAATTAATTTGTCAGTTTCCCCGATGGTTGGGATGAATAAATTTGTTAAAGTTATTGAAGACCGATTTTTAGCATTAATTATATTTATTGCTTTTTTCCCAATTATGCTAATGATTGGGATAACAGTAAAATTAACGTCAAAGGGCCCAATGTTATTTAAACAAAAGCGACATGGTTGGGATGGACGTATCATAAATGTATATAAATTCAGGACTATGCATCTTCATGCTGAAAAGGGCGGTAATGTTACGCAAGCAATATCAGAAGACCATAGGATAACGAATTTTGGTAAGTTTCTTCGTAGGGCAAGTCTGGATGAATTACCACAATTATATAATGTGCTTCAAGGTCGTATGTCTTTAGTGGGTCCGAGGCCACATGCAATCGAGCATAATCTGGATTATAGAGAAAAAATTGATCAATATATGCTTCGTCATAAGGTTAAGCCTGGTATTACTGGATGGGCTCAAGTAAATGGGTTTCGTGGCGAAACAAATACGATAGACAAGATGAAAAAAAGGATTGAATACGATATATACTATATTGAGAATTGGTCTTTATGGCTAGATTTGAAAAT
>CAZVPJ010000124.1:0-2026 GCA_964629035.1 uncultured Thiotrichales bacterium
TATCAGACATGAACTCACATTTAAGCCATGCATCCACATCACGTGTTGCGTCGTCCGCCCTTCGTTCACACATAGAACAATGCTCACCAAGAAGCACTAGATCATTTTGTGACAATGGAAATGATGCTTTACTTTTTTTACTGATTAAATGTCGAATGGTTCGGTGTACAACCAAATCTGGATAACGGCGTATTGGCGAAGTGAAATGAGCATAGAGCGGTAACGCTAAACCGAAATGACCAACACTTTCTGGGCTATATACTGCTTGTGCCATAGATCTAAGCAACATCATTTCAATCATATGCTTATCTTTACGATGCGATATTTTCTTTATCACTGTCATGTAATCACCCGGTGTAGGCTTCTCTGCTTTACTAAAACCAACACCCAATGATTCAAGAAACTCACGCATATCGCGTAATTTTTCGGTCGTTGGGTTTTCATGTACACGAAATAATGTAGGTAACTTGCAACGCGTGATGTATTCAGCTGCTGCAACATTCGCACTGATCATGCACTCTTCGATTATCATGTGTGCTTCAGAACGCTGGCGTGGCAAAATGGCCTTGATCTTCTTTTCTTCATCAAACTCAAAATAAGTTTCTTTCGTATCAAAATCGATTGCACCACGTTTTTTACGTTGCTTTCGTAAAGCGTTATAAACCGACTGCAAATTCTCTAAATCCGGAATCAAATGTTGGCGTTTTTCTCTAGCTTCCAGGTTTTTTTCATAGAGTATCGTTTGCACTTCATCATATGTAAGTCTTGCGGATGAGCGCATTACTGCATCATAAAATTTATGGCCTTGAAGTTCACCGAGTTCCGAAATAGTCATTTCACAAACCATACATAAGCGATCTACTTCGGGCTTTAGAGAACAAAGTCCGTTAGAGAGGCTTTCAGGTAGCATGGGAATAACACGTTCAGGAAAATATACTGAGGTTGCACGATTATGTGCCTCTTCATCTAGCGCAGTATCCGTTTCTACATAGTGTGATACGTCTGCAATCGCAACCCAAAGCTTCCAACCACTATTATGTGGCTGGCAATAAACAGCATCATCAAAATCTTTTGCATCCAACCCATCAATGGTCACAAAATTCAATTCACGCATATCTTTTCTATGCGCAAGCTGATCTTGGATAGATTGCTCACTAAACTGATCTACCTGATGTAAAACTTCATCAGTCCATTCGTAAGGTAGGTCATATGAACGTATCGCAACATCGATCTCCATCCCTGGCGCCAAATGATCGCCTATCACCTCCATCACTTTGCCAATAGGTTGTCGTGATCGGTTCGGTTGTTCAACGATAGAAGTCACTACGAACTGACCATTTTTAGCCTGCATCGAATCCTGTTCTGGGATCATGACGTCCTGATTTAAACGTTTATTATCTGGGACCACAAAACCCAAGCCGGACTCTTTATAGTACCGACCGACAATTTGCTTATTACCACGCTCGATAATCTCAACCAGCTTACCCATTAACTTGCCGCGCTTAGACTTACCCGCAGGGCGGACTACTGCGCGATCTCCATGCATCAAGGTACGCATTTCGAATGGTGATAAAAACAAATCCTCCCCACCTTCATCTGGAATCAAAAAACCAAACCCATCCGCATGGCCCATCACGCGCCCACGCACTAAGTCAACTTTTGATATCGGTACATAATGGTTTTGGCGATTTCGTATTATTTGACCGTCACGCTCCATCGCACCCAAACGCCTTGCCAACGCATCGATCACCTTTTCAGAATCAACTAATAACACCTCATGCAGTGCAGAAAGTGGTAGTGGCCCATCACTTTTTTCAAGAACTTCTATAATGAGTTCTCGACTTGCAATAGGACTTTCATATTTTGATGCTTCACGCTTTGCGTAAGGATCGACTAATTTTTTCTTATTTTTTCTTACCATAAGAAGCGCACTCTACTATCTCTACTCTCAAACAGGAAACAATATTAAATATATAATGCAAACTAAGCCGGGGTAACCACAAAGCTGTACAGCTTTATTCTTTTT
>CAZVPJ010000124.1:2126-5092 GCA_964629035.1 uncultured Thiotrichales bacterium
CTGGTATCTGTACATATTGACCAAAATACAGTGCTTAACGGAAGGACCAATGTGACGTAGTTCACAATTACAAACCTCCTGACTGGTATGGTTTTAGATTGTTTTTAATTTTTTTACATGGATTTAAGGTGCGAACAGATGGGGAAAAGCGTTAAGGTTATATACGATCGCCGTTCTAATACTGACCGCAGAGAAGATGACAAAAATACATCTACCGAGCAGAAGAGTCCTCATACAGAAGCCCAACAAAACCGACGTGTTTTAAGCAATCGTCGCAAATCTGATGGTCTTGAACTATCCACCGATGCGTTAGCAACAGGTGAATTTGCCGAAGTCTTCAAGCAGTTCCAAAAAGAGCCTGATACAAAACACCATGCTGATAATCTAGAAGCAGAAAAACTTGAAATCATCGATTATCAGGTGTTGTATAGAAAGGGAGTTGAATGCGCTTACATCACCATCTTAAAAACGAATCAACAAGAAGAAGCACCCACTTTATATGCCTTTAGAGAAGAAAATGAAAATGCAGATTCTGATCTAGAAAGTGCGCCATTACAGGTTCAGAATATTTTCGGTGCAGACGCATATGATAGTTATATCGAACAAGGCTGGAACGATATTTCTAAAACTGAAAACACCTTTCCATGGGCACTAAAAGCTTGGCTTGCACAGAACATGAAGCAAGACGAAATAAAATCTCGTTAACAATATCCTGGTTAACAAAATTATAGACTTCTGTAACAATAAACTTACACTTCTAAAACAAACTAAACACTAATTAATTTTCAATTAGTTTAGATAATATATTTTTTGCGTAGGCACCAATAGGATTGCCAATGCGCCACATCGGTAAGGCACATTAACGGCAACCCTTAACAGTTTATAAAATGTTATACCGACATTTTCCAACTTCCATCTGCTTGTCTACATGCTGTGCCATAGACTTGTTCCGCTTGACCACCTACTTCTGCATCCATTGTAAATTCACGACAAGGCGTTCCTCCTGACTCGTAAGTATTAGTTGGGGTAACTGAATAAGCCGCACCTGAATCTGGATTAACCCACGCCTTTGTCGCACCGGTAGGCGCCGTTTCTAGCGTTTGACCAGTATAGTAACGGTCCCGGTCATCTAACTGTCTACCTACGTGTGCACCTGCTAAGGCCCCAATCAAGGTGCCCGCAGCTGTCGCCCAGACGGTTCCTCGACCATCACCTACAGTTGAACCCAGCAATCCACCAATGACACCACCTGCAACTGCTCCTTGGGTTTGTTTACTCGGAGCTCCATACGGGCTGGATGCACATGCTGATAAAGCTGCACTGAGGATCAAAATTACCATAAGTGTGAAATGTTTATTCATCATCATCTTCTCCATTATTGAATAGCATATAGATACCCTAACGTTTCACTTCAAAATTGGTTTACAAAAGATGATGCCTTGTGAATTTTTTAGGTGTTTTTTAAAGCATTATTTGAGTAATAAGATGTTTTAAACACCTTAAATCATCGGAACAAAATAGCAGGAGAATGTTAACTACTTGTAAATTATAGTAATTTTATACAGTAATTTGATGTTGGCGATCTTTTGAACAGCTTTTCTTTAAAATTAATTTACACTGATATAGATGAACCTTGACGTAAATAAAGAGCATTCCTATTCACTTTGGTTACGCCCTGATCAAACACAAATTGATGCGCTCATGGCGATAATCTCCGAGCTTTCACATCGCTATAACAGCACCCCTTTCCCTCCACACATCACCTTACTATCAAGCATCTCGGCTGATATCTCTACTATCTCTGATATATGCAAAAAAATTATTACTCAACACACAGTGTTTGAGATCTCTTTAAAACATATTGAGCATACTGAACGTTATTATAGAAACTTATATATCCTAGCGAAGCTTGAGCAGCCTTTACTAACCTTATTCGAAGAAGTTCACCACCAACTAAACAATAAAATGCATGATCTCTTTATTCCACATGTGAGTTTATTTTATGGAAAACTAGATAAACGAAAACAGCTCGCATTAAAAGAACAACTTGATGAATACTTACCGAAAGTATTTACTTGTCAACGACTGGATCTATATTGTACAAGTGGCAAAGAGAGTGAATGGTTTTTAATTGATTCATTTAATCTAAAGATTACCCACTCGCTATAATTAGCGTCATACACATGTGTAGCTAAAAAATTATAGAATGACCTAAAATAGAATGAACTAGAAAAGATCTTTACAAATAACATTATGCGCCCGATCAGGCCCGGTTGAAATAATATCGATAGGCACCCCAAGCAACTCGGACACCCTACTAAGATAGTCTTGCGCTTGCTTTGGTAAATAATCAAATTGAGTGATGCCAAACGTAGACTCTTGCCAACCTTCGTACTCTTCATATACTGGTTCGCACTGATCAAAGGTGCCGCCATCCATAGGTGAAAGATGCAAGGATTGGCCACGATACTTATATTCATTGCATATCTTGATGGTCTTAAGACCGTCCATAACGTCAAGTTTTGTAATACATAAACCCGTTACGCCATTAATTTGCATTGCACGGCGTAACGCAACTGCATCCAACCAACCGCAACGCCTGGCACGACCTGTCGTAGCGCCAAATTCTTTACCCACATCTGCAAGCTCTTCACCCACAGCATCAAACAACTCTGTCGGGAAAGGACCGCTGCCTACACGTGTCGTATAAGCCTTAACAATTCCTAACACGTGATCAATACTACTCGGACCTACTCCGCTACCGGTGCAAGCTCCACCAGCAGTTGTATTTGAAGAAGTTACAAAGGGGTAGGTACCATGATCAATGTCTAGCAATGTCCCTTGAGCTCCTTCGAATAAAACTTTATTACCTTTTGTGCGCAACTCATTGATACGTGCGGATACATCCATCACATAAGGCTCAAGCATCTCGGCATACGTTCTGCAGAGTGTCTTCATCTCATTTA
>CAZVPJ010000125.1:0-5074 GCA_964629035.1 uncultured Thiotrichales bacterium
CTTCCATTTCATATAACATTTTTCCAGGTTGAATTTTGCATACCCAATATTCAACGTTACCTTTACCTTTACCTTGTCTAACTTCTAGCGGTTTCTTCGTTACCGGCACATCTGGGAATATACGAATCCAGATTTTTCCACCACGTTTCACATGACGAGTCATAGCACGACGTGCTGCTTCAATTTGTCGCGCTGTAATTCTTCCGCGTGCTACAGCTTTCAATCCGTATTCGCCAAAACTAACTTTATTGCCATTCAATGCAAGACCACGATTACGGCCTTTGAACTGTTTGCGAAATTTTGTACGTTTAGGTTGTAGCATGACTATTTATTTTTATATTAATTAGTTTTTTGTTTAGATTTATTTGCAGCTGATTTTGGTTTTTCTGTAACGTCATCATTTTCTTTATCATTTAGATCATATACATCACCCTTATATATCCAGGTTTTGATCCCAATGATTCCATAAGTCGTTAATGCTTCTGCAAATCCATAATCTATGTTGGCACGTAAAGTGTGTAACGGAACACGCCCTTCTCGATACCATTCACTTCGCGCTATTTCTGCTCCATTCAATCGCCCACCCACATTAATTTTTACACCCAACGCACCCAAGCGCATTGCGTTGCTTACTGCACGCTTCATAGCACGCCTAAACATAATGCGGCGCTCCAATTGTTGCGCAATACTTTCCGCAACTAACTGAGAATCTATTTCAGGCTTACGTATTTCTTCTATATTAATTTTTACATTATTTACACTAAGTCCGGTTCTTCTTGCCACTTCTTTGCGTAGTGCTTCAATATCTTCACCCTTTTTACCGATAACTATTCCGGGTCGAGCAGTATGAATTGTTATAAATGCCGCTTTTGCTGGGCGATCAATTTGTATTCTGCTAACCGATGCTTGTTTTAATTTCTTTTTTAAATATTCCCTTATTTCTAGATCACTTTGCAGAAAATCTGCATAGCCTCTGCCTTCTGCATACCATCTTGACGTCCATTCGGTGGATATCCCTAAACGTATTCCAGTTGGATGTACTTTCTGACCCATAACCTAGCACTTACCTTCGTTCAGAGTGAATGACATAGTGGTTTTACACATAAAGTTTCTCATTATTTATATTTAAATTATATTTGAACATTCAATGTTTATTTATCGCTTACTTGAACCGTAATGTGACTTGTGCGCTTTAATATTTTAGCTGCACGTCCTTTAGCACGCGCACGAAAACGCTTATGAGTAGGCCCTTCGTCTACAAAAATCTTTGAGATTTTTAACTCATCTATATCAGCACCTTCATTATGCTCAGCATTTGCAATCGCTGATTCAAGCACTTTCTTAATTAATACGGCACCTTTCTTTTGACTGAACTTTAATATCTCTAACGCACGATCCACTT
Source organism: uncultured Thiotrichales bacterium (assembly GCA_964629035.1). Lineage (GTDB taxonomy): Bacteria > Pseudomonadota > Gammaproteobacteria > UBA4575 > UBA4575 > JABDMD01. The sequence goes on from CAZVPJ010000125.1 coordinate 1,403, forward strand.
TTTGGCCTCGCACTTGATCGGCAACGAGTCGAGCCTTTTGCGGCGCAATTCTTATAAAGGTTAATTTTGCTGATACTTCCATAACGATTATGTCTTACGATCTCCAGAGTGACCTTTAAAAGTTCGCGTTGCTGCAAACTCGCCTAATTTATGTCCAACCATGTTCTCACTAACCAAAACCGGTATATGTACTCGACCGTTGTGCACGCCAATTGTCAAACCCACCATCTCAGGAATGACCAATGATCGTCGAGACCATGTTTTAATGGGTTTACGGTCATTATTTGCTGCAGCTACTTCTACCTTTTTCATCAAATGATGATCTATATAAGGTCCTTTTCGTAACGATCTTGGCATTTGTTTATCTCTTGAGTATTAAGTAATTACTTATTTCTTAAAGTTTATTATTTACTTCTATTTCTTATTACGTCGGCGCACGATCAATCGATCTGTCCGATGATTTTTTCTTGTCTTAAAACCCTTAGTTGGCATCGCCCAAGGAGATACTGGATGTCTACCACCTGACGTTTTACCTTCACCACCACCATGTGGGTGATCAACAGGATTCATCGCAACTCCACGTACTGTTGGTCGTACGCCACGCCAGCGTTTTGCACCCGCTTTTCCTAACTTACGCAGATTATGTTCAGCGTTACCCACTTCTCCAATGGTTGCGCGACATTCCGATAAAACTTTGCGCATCTCACCTGAACGCAAACGCAACGTTGCATAGTTACCTTCACGTGCAACAATTTGCACTGCAGCGCCAGCACTTCTTCCAATCTGGGCACCTTTACCAGGCTTCAACTCAATGTTATGAATGATTGTGCCCACGGGTATATTTCTAACTGGTGACGAGTTACCCACTTTAATGGGCACCTGTGTACCAGAAATCACTTCGTTATCCACTTCTAAGCCTTTAGGCGCGATAATGTAACGTCGCTCTCCATCTGCATACTTCAACAAAGCTATATGCGCACTTCTATTTGGGTCGTACTCTATTCTTTCCACTTTTGCAGTGATCTCATCTTTGTTGCGCTTGAAATCAACAATACGATAGCGTTGTTTATGGCCACCACCACGATGTCTTGTAGTGATTCGGCCATTATTATTTCTTCCACCCGTATTACGCTTTTCATCTAAAAGCGGCTTATATGGACCACCCGTATATAAGCCAGGTGTAGTCACTTTAACTACAAATCTTCTTCCCGGGGAGGTTGGTTTTGCTTTTTGTAATGCCATAACGTGTGTCTTTTATTTACTCAAATCCACCAAAATCAATATCATGTCCAGCTTCAAGCGTCACAATTGCTTTCTTCCAGTCTGAACGTTTACCCGCACGCTGACCAAATCGTTTAGTCTTACCCTTCATGTTAATGGTATTTACAGCAGCGACTTTTACATCAAATAACTTTTCAACCGCTTTTTTGATTTCTTCTTTTTTAGCACCACGTATCACCTTGAAGGCATGCTGATTGTTCTTTTCAGCCGCAATAGAGGTCTTTTCTGAAATATGTGGGCCAAGCAGAATAGTCATTAGTCGTTCTTGATTCATTGCAACCACTCCTCGATAGCACCTATTGCATCCTTAGTAACAATGACATGCTCATATCTAACCAAGCTAACTGGATCCAAACCACCAATCTCCGTCACATCCACGTAAGGCAAATTACGCACAGACAGATATAAGTTCTTGTCTGCTTCCTCAGTAACGATTAATGCCGATGTTACAGAAAGCTTTTCTAACAACGAAAGGGCTTGTTTTGTCTTAGGCTCAGTCACTGTAAATGAATCGACTACGTGTAATCTTTCTTGACGAACCAACTGCGATAAAATAGTGGCGTATGCTGCACGCACCATCTTCTTGTTTAACTTTTGATTGTAATTTCTAGGCCTGGCTGCAAATGTCACACCCCCTGAGCGCCATATAGGGCTACTAGAGGTTCCCGCGCGCGCGCGTCCTGTGCCTTTCTGTCTCCAAGGTTTGGCCCCACCACCACGAACATCACTGCGACTTTTATTGGCTTTTGTACCTTGACGACCACCTGCTAGATACGCCGTAACGGCTTGGTGAACTAAATCTTCATTATACTCACGTGCAAAAATGTCATCAGACACATCTACCGTAGCTTTAGAGTTAGCAAGGGATAATTTCATAGTGTTTTCTTAAGACTCTGTTTTATCTTCAGCCGCATCTTGTGCTGCTGCATCTTGTTCAATTTCTTGTTCAGATTCAGGCGCTTCCTTAGAAGGCAAATTTACTTCACTCGCGATAACAGGTTTAACCATTACATCGCCACCTGGCGCACCTGGTATGGCGCCTTTAATGAGCAACAAATCTTTTTCTGTATCAATTTGCACAACTTCTAAATTTTTTGTGGTTACACGAACATTACCCATTTGGCCCGCCATTTTTTTGCCTTTAAATACACGACCAGGATCTTGGCATTGACCTGTTGAACCATGTGCACGATGCGAAATTGAGTTGCCATGTGTTGCATCTTGCATATGGAAATTATGACGCTTAACAGGACCTTGAAAGCCTTTACCTTTACTCACCCCTGCTACCGAAACTTTTTGCCCAACCGTGAACAATGCGGCATCCAGTTCAGTTCCCACTTTAAGTATTTCTGCAGGTGTATTCTCTAATCTAAATTCACGCAGACCTCTTCCAGCCTGAATACCTGATTTTGCAAATTGGCCTGTAGCAGGCTTATTTATTCTTGATGGCTTCTTATCACCATAGGTAACTTGAATAGCATGATACCCATCTACTTCAGGTGTACGCACATGAGTAATACGATTGGCAGGCGCATGCACGACGGTAACCGGAACAGAAACACCGGCTTCTGTGAAAACGCGAGTCATACCCACTTTTTTACCTATTAAACCTAATGACATAATTTTGTATTACTTGCCTGTTATTCTCACCAGATGATTGTTGTAGATCATTCTTGGCAATTTAGTATTACCCAATAAATTGGGCCCAATCTATGATGTCGAATATATGCTGAACATATACTCAAGAATCAAGGTTGTTAAAAATTTTCCTATTCCTGGATAACCAAGGCCCGGCATGAGTAACTCATAGCCGGGCCGCAGTAAGCCGTGCATTATCACAAAAATCAGCGTGTTAGAAAACCATTTTCTCTATTCAATAAGCTATAGTTTCGTAAAATATTTGCATTATTTTCTATGTAATTACCGTCTATTCTACATTGCAGAAAAAGACTGCTTAGTTCAGCTTAATTTGCACATCCACACCTGCCGCTAAATCTAGCTTCATCAGGGCATCTACCGTTTTATCAGTCGGCTCAACAATATCCATAATACGTTTATGTGTACGAATTTCGTACTGATCTCGTGCATTCTTATCCACATGAGGCGAAACAAGTATTGTGAAACGCTCTTTTTTAGTTGGCAGTGGAATAGGTCCTTTGACCCTTGCCCCTGTTCGTTTGGCGGTTTCCACGATTTCACTTGCTGAACGATCAATCAATCTGTGATCAAACGCTTTCAAGCGTATTCGTATGGTTTGTCCTGCTGGCATATTCTTGTCTCTTTATCTTTTAATAAATATCTTTTAATAATGAAGCTAAATGGTTGGTATTTATAGTCACTATTGAATGAATGATCCTACTCGATGATCTTAGTCGATGATCCTATTCAATA
>CAZVPJ010000126.1:0-5027 GCA_964629035.1 uncultured Thiotrichales bacterium
CAAAAAAGTCATGTTTCACTTCCCAGCCGCGGCTTTCTCTAAAGATTAATACTTTGACTTTTTCTAACCCTTGAGAGTTGACGACAAAACCTGTCGTTATGTAATGTTCTTTACCAATTTCTTCAAGAATCCATGCTGATCGACATCCATCTTGCCAGTAGGGGACACGTATTTTTTTATAGCGATGTCCAAGAATTTCTTTTATAGCTGTTGCTAGGTCACCTTTAATTATTACTCGCTCAACTTCAGGTGAAGTCTCAAATGTTTGGCTTAGGAACTCTTCAGGTGTTTGATATACACCTTTTGCGGCAAGCTGTGTGCCGCATAATAATGCAATAAGAAGAGCTATAAAGCGGATATAAACAGGCATAATTTTAGTAGTTTGCACCTAGTATGATTATTTACTAGGTGCAAATCTTTGCATAGCTGTGCTAGAAACTCCAACCTACACCAAGGTTAAAGCCATCAAGATCATCATTATCACTGCTTCTGTCTTCGTCATTTTCTAACTGGACGTCAGCTTTAACTACAACGTTTGGGTGTAACCAGTAGTTGACACCAGCCAAGAATCGAGCTTCTTCTGAATCTTCGGCATCGCCACTACTACTACCAGCCCGCTCATCTAACATTGTATAGCGCGCGAATACGCCTAGTTTATCGGTAAACTTCCATGATGGTTCTATATACCAACCATACATTTCATCACGTCCTGTGCCTCCAACTAGATTTTCTACATCGCTATCGATGTCCCATCGAGCATAAAGAGCGCGTAATCCAAATGAACCATGTTGCCATATCGCATGAGCCTCAGTTAGATAACCGCTAATATCTTCATCACCTAGTTGATCACGTCTTAAATTACTGTTCTCAGTATCGTCTTGAGTAAAGTCATCTTGATATTGGAGGGTAGCGCCAAGTTCTAGACCTGGCATCCCTGTATATTTAATGCGACCTGTGCCAGCAAGATTTTCAGCATTTGCTCTTGCGCCACTTTGACGAGCGTCACGAATATCTAAATCACCATCATCAAATTGTAAACCTTCATGAATGCCGAAATCATAACTCCATCCTTTTCCAAATTGACCAGCAAGCTTTACACCATTTACGCGATAGGTGGTTGGAATGATACGACTTTCTACTCTAGGTCGTTCAACTCCATAAAATGTATCAGGCTCGTGAGTTTCATTTATTATTCCAATAGGGACTATATGCAGACCTGCTAGCACGCTATGGTTTTCGGCATAATCCCACTCGATGTAAGCTTGTTCTAATTCAACTGCACCTGGATCATCATCACCGCGACCTGCGCGAGTATGCTCAAGTTCTGTTTCAGAAAAGAATCTAAGATCGTCAGTAAAATCATGTCCAATATAAAAAATGAAACGTTGTACGTCGAATTCATTACTTATGTTGTCACTGTCATCACTTCTTTGGGTGCCGTTGTTATAAAGAACTTCTCCGTAGCCTCCAACTTGAGTATTTTCAAACCATGAGCCGGTTCCAGTTGTGTCTTCAGCTGCTTCAACAGCTGCTTCAGCAACTTCTGTAGCTTCATCCGCTTTCTCTTCTGCGCGTGTCGCTTTTTCGATGGTTTCTTTTTGTTGGCTCATTAAAAACTCAACAGCTTTTTTAAGTTTTTCATACTCTTCTTTATCTACCGATATTTTCTCGGCATGGGCAGGTGCTATCAGTGCGAAAGTGGCCAATAGAAGTGCCAAGAAAAGAACAAGCCTCGATTTAGTTGTATTGGTTAACATTTTTTCTCCCTTTAAATATTCCTATCAGTAAATACCAGCGATAACTGATGGTTCTGATCACTTTATTGTAATGAATGCAGTAATAATAATGCGAATCATTCTTATTTGTATGTATCTAAGTTTGGGTAGTGTTTATACGATGTTAATAATTATCATTAGCGTTTAAGTTAAAGTACGTATTAAGCCGCAACGCTAGTGCTATTCAATTTCAAGCAGTTTTTAGAGACTTAGGATAAATGTGGCATTTAAGATTTCTCAAGATATAGAAATCTAAACTGTGGTGCTAAATTGAATGTATTAAAAGGTTAAATGTTCAAAGGATATTTGCACTACAACTGGTTGTTGAGTTCTAAAAAAATAAACTCACATAACACTTTAGGAATAATTTTAAATGTGTATAAGAATTAAGGTTGTACCCGTAATTTCTCTTGCTGTTTTATTAATAACGAGTATTTCAACGCAAGCTGCTACACCCGAAACAGTGCTTAAGCACTATGCAGATTTAGCACAGCTTATGTATCAAGATTCTTTGTTAACCGTAGAAAAATTGGAAAACAAAATAGATGCATTGCTGGAAAACCCTACAGAAGAGAATCTGATGGCTAGTAAAGCAGCATGGGTAGCAGCAAGAGTTCCGTATATGCAAACCGAAGCGTACCGTTTTGGTAATGCAATAGTAGATGCTTGGGAAGGTAAGGTAAATTCATGGCCACTAGATGAAGGTTTGATTGATTATACCGCTACAAGTTATGGCAGTGAGTCCGAAGAAAACCCGTTTTATAACGCAAATATTATTGCTAATAAAAAACTTGCGATAGGCGGAACAGAAATTGATGCTAGTACCATTAACAAAGAGTTTTTAACAGATACATTGCATGAAGTGGATGATGTTGAAGCTAATGTGGCTACTGGCTATCACGCAATCGAGTTTTTACTATGGGGACAAGACTTAAATGGTACGAATGCGGGTGCAGGTAAACGGCCCGCCAGTGATTATGATATCGAGAATTGCACAGGTGGTAATTGTGATCGACGTGCAGCCTATTTAAAAGCAGTAACTGAGCTCTTGAGTGAAGACCTTAAGTGGATGGTGGCTCAGTGGGCAGAGGGAGGTGCGGCACGAGAAAAGGTTGTGTCTGGCAATCTTCGAGAAAACATTGCTACTATTTTTACAGGTATGGGTAGCTTGTCTTATGGTGAGTTAGCAGGTGAGCGAATGAAGCTTGGGTTAATGTTGCATGATCCAGAAGAAGAGCATGATTGCTTCAGCGATAACACGCATTTTTCTCATTACTATGACGCAGTCGGCATTCGAAATGTTTATACAGGTGCTTATAAGCGTGTGGATGGTTCAGAAATAAAAGGTCCTAGCCTTTCTGACTTGGTAATGGCAAAAGATGAAGTTGTAGACAAAGACTTGCTTGAACATATCAATACTACCGTTGCTAAGATGCAGATATTAGTTGATACCGCTATGAGTGGTGAAGCATATGATCAAATGTTGAGTGAGAATAATAAATCGGGTAACGCTAAAGTAAGAGCCGCAATTGATGCTTTGGTGGCACAAACTCGCTATATAGAAAAAGCAGTATCCGTTATGAATTTAGAGTCGATCGCATTTGAAGGCTCGGATAGCCTTGATTCTCCAGAATTAATTCATTAAACCATTTAATTAAAAGGGTATGTGTACTTTGCAAATTTCCTTATAACCTGTAAGAGATCGAGACAATTACAGCTTTGGATGTTACATCTAAGTAATGATTTATTTAAGATTTCTCGCCAGTATTTTTTTTCTTTTGATACTCGCGGCTTGCAGCACGGAAGAAGTTAAGAAGCCGCAACATGTTTCATTTTCTAGCATCGAAGATTTAGGCAGAGCCATATTTTTCGACGTAAATTTATCTAAAAACCGAACACAATCCTGTGCAACATGTCATTCACCTCAGCATGCATTTATAGATCCTCGAACAAACGCTAGCGGCCGTGCCGTCTCATTGGGTGATGACGGGCATTCCTTACGAGACCGTAATACCCCGACTCTAACTTATTCTGCGTTTACGCCTGACTTTATGCTCGATGCGGAAGGGAAATATAGTGGCGGGCAGTTTTTTGATGGTCGTGCAAAAAATTTAGCAGACCAAGCCATTCAGCCAATATTATCCCCATCTGAAATGGGCATGCCTGATAAGAAAAGTATCTTAGAACGTATAAATGAAAACCCAATATATGTCGCAAGCTTTCGGCAACTATTTGGGGGCAACGTGCTTGCGACTACTGATGATGCTATGCACGCATTGGGTGAAAGTATTGCCTCGTTTGAAAAAACAAAAGAGTTTGCGCCATTTGACTCTAAGTATGATCGACACTTGCGTGGCGAGTATCAAATGAACGAAGCAGAAGAGTTAGGTATGACTTTGTTTTTCTCACAACAATTTACTAACTGCAATATCTGTCATCAATTAAAACCAGCACCTGCTCAGGCTGAAGAAACCTTTGCTAATTATGAATATCATAATATTGGAGTACCTGTTAATACAAAGCTTCGAAGTGTAAATGGGTTAGGAGAAAATCATATCGATCAAGGGCTTCTGGATAACGAACTTGTTGAAGAAGAAAAGCAAAAAGGTAAATTCAAAGTGCTTACTTTACGCAATGTTGCGGTGACAGCTCCTTACATGCATAACGGTGTATTTGAAGAGTTGCGTACCGTTATTCTGTTTTACAATAAATACAATAGTAAAAGTAAAAAACGCCAAATCAATCCCGAAACATCTCTAGCTTGGCAGTTGCCAGAAGTATCTGAGAATATTTCATTAAAAGACCTCGAGATAGGCCCAGCATTGGATGACAGGCGAATAGATGCGTTGGTTGCATTTTTAAAAACATTAACAGATAAACGTTATGAGCATCTGTTAGAAGATTGAGTAATGGTGTTAGGCGCGATAAAAAAATACTTCTCTGTTGATTTTTTGTTATTACTGCTTTTAATGGGTTTACCTGTTTTACTGCAGCAGGCATTTGCTGGTATGGGTTACCAAGGCAAGGATGCATTCTCTCAACCTGTTAATAATCTGGATGCAGAGCAAAGTCTTAATTATACGGTAGGGCGTGGTTTGTTTCGTCGACTATGGGTTACGGCGCCAGCCTCTACTCAAGCGGCTGATGGGCTTGGGCCGTTGTATAATGCGCGGTCTTGTATGGCGTGCCATCCTGGCAATGCACGTGGTCCTGGTCCAGTCATGAGTTTGAATGCATCAGGATATGAAGCGG
>CAZVPJ010000127.1:0-2236 GCA_964629035.1 uncultured Thiotrichales bacterium
CACTCGGCTTTTAACCGAATTGTCGTGAGTTCGAATCTCACACGGCCCACCATTTCTTCATTAAAATCTTGTATTTTATGATTCTTAATTTTTAAGTTAAGCATCATCGTAACTTCTATTGTTCTAAAATTTTCATTACACCACTAACGAAATTAGATTTTGAATGATTACAAGCTCTGGCTATTACTGTGGAGTATCACGATCACTTAAATTGCATTTGTGTTTGATTTCATAAAATCTAAAATTTCATGAGTAATTATTTCGCCTGATAAATTTTAGCAAAATATAATACTAAGTAACTTAAAAACCTTATTAGAAATAAGTGTACTAGCGTAATAATGAAAAAATAACAATAAAATCATCAGTTATACCACTTCATTTAGTTTAAAATATTTATCAATAGTTAAGATAATAATAACTAAAGGGTTGGACCTATGCCCCATCAGGCAGAAACAAATAAGGATGTTGATACGGGGCTTGCATGTTTAGTTTTGTTGGCTAAATTCTATGGTTTACCTGCAGATAGTGAACAAATTAAACGTCAGTATGGTGAAGACGGCAAAAATTTTGATCAACATAATCTTCTACGCACCTCGAAAAAACTCGGCTTCAAAGCCAAATCTATTCAAACCGATTGGTCGCGTCTTGAAAAAATAACCTTGCCCGCCATCGCTGTGCATGAAGATGGACATTTCTTTATTTTGGCTAAAGTGGCTGAAGATAAAGTGCTTATTCAAGATCCATTGGAACAGCGACCCTTAAGTCTCCCAAGGGAATTATTTGAAAAAGCATGGAATGGTGAACTTCTATTACTTACCCATCGAGAAAGTCTTATAGGTAAGCAGCGTAAGTTTGATTTCACCTGGTTTATTCCAGCCATCATTAAATACCGCAAGTTGTTAGGTGAAGTATTACTCGCATCGTTTTTCTTGCAACTGTTCGCACTCATTACACCACTGTTCTTCCAAGTCGTTATCGATAAGGTCTTAGTGCATCGGGGCTTAACAACTTTAGATGTTTTAGCCATAGGTCTATTGGTGGTTTCATTATTTGAAGTAGTGTTAGGAGCTTTGCGGACCTACTTATTCTCCCATACTACTAATCGTATCGATGTAGAACTAGGTTCAGGTTTATTTAGTCATCTCACAGCACTTCCGCTAAGTTATTTTGAGAGCCGTAGGGTGGGCGATAGTGTTGCGCGTGTGCGTGAATTAGAAAGTATCCGAAATTTTTTAACCGGCTCGACCGTTACTGTAGTGATTGATTTCTTTTTCACCTTTGTATTTTTGTTTGTCATGTACTACTACAGCCCATTATTAACCTATGTAGTGCTGGGAACGATACCGTTTTATATTCTGCTGTCCGTCTACATCACACCCATATTAAGGAAGCGTTTGAATGATAAATTCTATCGCGGCGCAGAAAACCAAGCCTTCCTGGTTGAATCTATAACGGGTGTTGAAACCATTAAAGCCTTAGCGGTCGAGCCACAAATGCAACGCAAGTGGGAAGGTCAACTTGCAGAATATGTAAAGTCTTCTTTTAAAGCGGCCAATCTCGGTAATATTGCTGGCCAAGTTGCACAATTTATTAATAAAGTCATGGTGTTGCTCATTTTATGGTTTGGTGCACGTTTAGTCATAAATGGTGAGTTAACGGTAGGTCAACTCGTAGCATTTAACATGTTAGCCGGAAGACTGAGTGGTCCGATTTTACGCATTGTGCAGCTTTGGCAAGACTTTCAACAAGCGGGCATATCAGTGCAAAGATTGGGAGATATTCTAAATACTAAAACGGAACCACAGTACAATCCAAACCGATCTTCTCTTCCTGATTTAAAAGGTAAAGTAAATATCGAGCATGTAAGTTTTCGTTATCGACCCGATACCTCGCTTGTGTTGCAAAATGTGAGCTTGGACGTAAATGCAGGAGAAATCATCGGTATTGTCGGTCGTTCTGGTTCAGGTAAAAGCACACTCACTAAATTGGTTCAACGTATGTATGTGCCCGAAGCAGGCCGCATGTTAGTCGATGGTGTGGATCTAGCATTAGTCGAGCCGATGTGGCTGAGACGCAATATCGGTGTGGTGTTACAAGAAAACTATTTATTCAATCGTACCGTGCGAGACAACATCGCATTAGCCGATCCGGGGATTGATATGCAACATGTCATTAATGTTGCACAAGCCTCCGGTGCGCATGATTTTATTTTAGAGTTACCAGAAGGTTACGACAC
>CAZVPJ010000127.1:2336-4960 GCA_964629035.1 uncultured Thiotrichales bacterium
GCAGAGTTGCTAAAACTAAAGGGTCTTTATGCTTATTTATATGGACTGCAAAGCGAAGATACTGAGGCTCAACAAACTGCTGAAAATATTTCATATTCATTTCAAATGAACAGACCGTCAGAGCCTAAATAATCAAAGTTAAAAAATTATGAGTGGAATCAGACGACATTTACAAGTACTTGCAGCGAGTTGGAAGCATCGTAAAGCCATGGATACCGATAAACGAAAGCTGCATGAAATTGAATTTCTTCCCGCAGCCTTAGAAGTGCAGCAAACTCCTCCATCACCAGTGGGCCGTGCGATCTCCTATATTGTTATATTGTTTTTTGTCATTGCAGTGGCGTGGGCTTGTATTGGTAAGGTTGATATTGTTGCTGTCGCACATGGAAAAATCATTCCAACAGGTAAAAGCAAAGTCATCCAGCCATTAGAAATAGGTAAAGTCACCGCTATACATATAAAAGAGGGTCAATCCGTTAAAAAGGGAGATCCATTAATCGATTTAGACCCGACCAGTATGGAGGCTGATGTGGGTCGGCTTAAGGCTGAATATCAAATGGTGAAAGCAAGCCGTGCAAGAACCATTGCACTACTTAACACCTTGCAAAACGACTCAAACATGCCTGATGAATACTATATATTGGAAGAAGAGGTAGATGTGTCTATTGCTCAGGCGCAACGCGATTCTATGATAAGCCAATTTGAAGAGCACCTCTCCCGTAAGCAGGCATTAAGTAGTGAAATCCAACGTAAACATGCAGAAAACTCGGTTATACGAGAAAATATTAAAAAGCATGAGGAAACGATACCATTAATTACAGAGCGTGTAGTGTCGTATAAAAAATTACTATCCGATAATCATGTAGCACGAAACGACTATTATGAGCTCGAACAAGAACGTATCGAACAAGTACAAGATCTTGCCGCATTTAAAAGTCAGTTATCCGAAACACGACAAGCCATACAGCAAGCCAAAGCGCAGCTAAAAGCATCAGGTGCAGAATTTAAGAAAACCATTTATCAAGAAAAAGCACAACTCGAAACACAACTCTCCGGGCTAGAAAAAGAGCTCGTCAAAGCCACGATGCGTCAAAACCTACAAGGTATAACGGCCCCTGTGGACGGCGTAATCCAACAACTTGCTATTCATACCATTGGAGGTGTGGTCACCCCTGCACAAGAACTCATGGTCATCGTACCCGATCAGCAACAACTTGAGGCAGAAGTGTTTATCGAAAACAAAGATATTGGTTTTGTAGAAGAAAACCATGAGGCAGAAATTAAAGTAGATGCTTTTCCGTTTACCAAATATGGAATGATCGAAGGCAAAATTACTAACATTTCAAATGATGCAGTTGAAAATGAAAATCTGGGTTGGGTGTTTATGTCTCGGGTCGCAATGTTTGACGATAAGATTCAAGTAGGTGAAAAATTAGTAAATTTAACACCGGGTATGTCTGTTACAGTTGAGGTGAAAACAGGGAAAAGAAGATTAATTGAGTTTTTCTTAAGTCCATTGCTTCGCTATAGGCAAGAGAGCGCCAAAGAGAGATGAGGTGTTTATGAATCATAGAGTGTTACAACTTATTTTCATTCTAATAGTGATCGCTATTTTTCCAAACGCATATGGTGATGTATTTAAATGCAAAGATAATTCGGGAAAGACAACATACTCAGATAAAGCATGTAGTGTAAAAAATAGTATATCTAATAGTAATGGTGGCACTAAAGAGAAAAATAATAACAACACACTGGTATCAGAAGAAAATCCAGATAAAGTACCAGTGTATAACATTCCATCAATTACAAATGAAGATATCCTTAATTTTATGTACTTTGTTTATGAAAAACATAAGTGTGTAGATGGAGTAAGACATATTATGGGTGTTAATGCTAAACAAAGTGGTGAATATAGTGATTCGATTGAGGAAAATAAAGAATGTATAGGTTCTATAACCCATTTTCTAATGGGGAGCTACGATACTATAGAGTTTGTCTTTGATGTTAGCCAAAGTCATAAGTCCATTAATGGCCTATTTGGTGCGGGGGATTCTATGGAATACCACAATCTACTTACGTCACTATTCGGTTCATTCGTAAATCGTTGGGGGTTATTTAAGCAACGGGCGGATTGGCATGAAGGTATTTTGCAAGAGGAAATAAGAGAATACTTTAAAGAATCAAATGATCTAGACGATATCATTCATTCGATTACATCATGTGCAAACATATTGGTAAACATAGACACATGGTCAAATGACTTTCCTATTAAAGGCCGAGGCAGAGTTATTATGGTAAAAAGTAGAAATGGTAGTGTCAAAGTTGAGCTTTCAAGAGATCTAGAACGAAAGTATAGATTTAAACAAATAACTGAAGAGCTTAATAAGTTGAGTGAAGGGGAATTTAAATCGGATTTAACTAAATGCTTAAATCCAAATGTAGTTCAATAATGTAATTTTAAATTAAACCCTATCAGTAGCAATAATTTAAAAATAATATCAATGAGTTATTATTATAATGCAAAGTAATATCGATAAAGTAATTTAATCGTAAATACATAGTAAAAATGTATATAATTAGCTAAAACAATAACTAGCAGGTTGGGCCGCGCTAGCACCTAACCA
>CAZVPJ010000128.1:0-4934 GCA_964629035.1 uncultured Thiotrichales bacterium
AATTAAAATACGAAGAAAAGTCAGTAAGTTAGGTATACTATATGTCACTTTAATTTAACTTCCTGATGCGTGCATTTCTTGGTAAATCGCTTTTGCTAGATTCTTGCTAATCCCGGGTACTTTAGCAAGCTCTTCCTCGCCTGCTTTAGACACACCTCGCATCCCACCAAAATATTTTAGTAAATTTTGCCGTCGCTTAGGGCCAAGCCCTTCTATATTTTCTAATGGCGAATGCATCCGTTTCTTACTTCTGCGTTTTCTATGACTAGTGATCGCAAATCGGTGTGCTTCATCACGAATTTGTTGAATTAGGTGTGAGGCTAAAGAATGAGGATCAAGATGTATATCAGCGCTTCCATCCGCCGGTATGAGCGTTTCTTCACCAGCTCTTCTTTCGACGCCTTTTGCAACTCCAATTATTTTAACCCCCTCAACCTGCAATTCTTCTAGAGCTTCTTTAGCTTTACTAACTTGTCCTTTTCCGCCATCTATTAGCAGTAGGTCGGGAAGCTTGCCTTCGCCTTTTTTAAGCCTGGTATACCGTCTTGTGAGGGCTTGATGCATCGCGGCATAGTCATCTCCAGGTTCAATTCCTTCTATATTGAATTTACGGTAATCAGACTTAACCGCACCTTCTTGTTCAAACACCACACAAGATGCCACTGTTGCTTCGCCTTGAGTATGACTAACATCAAAGCATTCCATTCGGGTTGGCATATATTCTAGATGTAGTTCTGCCTGCAAAGCTTCAAATCGTTGTGCCAACCCAGCTTTTGTCGCTAACTTGCTCTTTAACGCAGTCGTAACATTCTTTTTTGCAATTTCAAGCCAGCGTGCACGTTTACTACGAGGCGCATGCGTAATATCAATTTTTTTGCCTAGTTTCTGACTCAACATTACTTTTAATACTTCCACATCCTCTGGTTGATGGCTCGCTATTATTTCTTCAGGAATAATATGAGTTAAGTAATATTGGCCCAAAAATGCCGCTAATATCTTTTCGGGCTTTTCAACTTCCGGAAGCTTGGGAAAATAGCTCTTATTCCCTAAGTTCATCCCAGCTCTAATATTGAAGACTTGCACGCATGCAACATCTCCTTCATTGGAGACAGCAACGATATCAACATTGCCATCTTCACTACTCACGTATTGCTGCTCGGATACTTCTCTAAGCATACCAATTTTATCGCGGTAACCTGCCGCTTTTTCATAATCCAAAGAGTCCGAGGCTGAATCCATTTTTTTTACAAAACGTTCTATTAATTGGTCACTATCGCCATCCAAAAACTCCATAGCTGAATCAATATCTTGCCGATAATTCTCTTCATCAATATAGCCCACACATGGCGCACTGCAACGTTCGATTTGATACTGCAGGCACGGTCTACTTCGATGGTTAAAAAAGTAATCATCGCATTGTCGAACTTTAAAAACTTTTTGCAGTAGATTAAGCGCATAGCGTGCTGCATGCACACTCGCATATGGGCCAAAATATCGACCACTTCTTTTTCTATTGCCACGATAAAACGTAATTTGTGGGAATTTATGCTTAGATGAAATATAAATATATGGATAACTTTTATCGTCACGTAACAAAATGTTATAACGAGGACGATGTTCCTTAATAAGATTATTCTCAAGCAACAGCGCTTCTACTTCAGTGTTCGTCACCACAATTTCCATATCACAGGTTTGTGTTAGCATCTTTGCGATGCGCGCACTAGACTGCTTCTTCGAGAAATACGTGCTCACACGTTTCTTTAGATTCTTAGCTTTACCAACATAAAGAAACTTTTCATTTTCATCTAGCATGCGATACACACCAGGATCTTGCGGGAGTGTTTTAACGAATTGTTTCGGATCAAACTTCAGGTTTTTATGCAACTCAACCATGAAAATAATATTATTAGTGCTTAAGTAAGAAGGTCTGAAACTTTTTTAAATACTTGTTCGAATTGTTTTTGGGTGAGACGTTTGGTTTGTGTATTATACCGGCTACAGTGATACGAATTGATTAGCGTAAGACCTTCTCCAATCTTGTGTATATTTTCGTGACCAAATGGATGTTGACTAAGCTTTAAATCAAACGAGCGAATAACTGAATCATGTGCAATTTTACCTAATGCTAAAATAACATTACCAGGTCGCAGTGCTTGTAATTCATTTTTTAGATATCTATTGCAAATTTTAATTTCTTCAGTGGTTGGCTTGTTGCCAGGCGGCACACACTTTACTGCATTCGTAATTCTACAATTTTTGAGCTTTAAATTATCATCCGCACTCACCGATACAGCTTTTGTAGCAAAACCAAATTTAAAAAGTGTTTCATACAACAAAATGCCTGCGTGATCCCCTGTAAAGGGCCGACCCGTTGCATTCGCACCATGCATTCCAGGGGCTAAGCCCACAATTAAGAATTTTGCTTTTGGATCGCCAAACGCGGGTACGGGTTTGCAAAAATAGTCAGGGTATTTCTGCTTCGCGCTCTTTAAAAATTCAGCCAGTCGTTCACATTTTTTACAATTGGCTTGATAGACAGATTTAGAGCTGGGCATCGCCAATAACCCACATGATCACTAAAATTTTAATAAAGCTGAACCCCAGGTAAAACCACCACCAAATGCTTCAAGCATAATGGTTTCACCTTTTTTAATTCTTCCATCTCTTACGGCAACATCCAATGCCAAAGGAATGGATGCCGCTGATGTATTTCCATGCTCAGACACAGTAACTACAACCTGCTCCATCGGCATTTTTAACTTGCGTGCAGTGGCTTCAATAATTCTATTATTCGCTTGATGGGGCACTAACCAATCAATATCACTTTTTTGTATATTATTCGCTTCTAATGTTTCATCTACGATTCTTCCAAGAGTATTAACCGCCATTTTAAACACCGCATTACCTTCCATATACACGTAGGCTTCACCGGCTTTGAGTTGCTCATAGCCTTGCGAGATGCCATGCGGCACATGCAATAAGTGCTCATAACTTCCATCTGCATGCAAATGCGTAGATAAAATTCCAGGTTCTTCTGAAGCCTCTAACACAACCGCTCCGGCACCGTCTCCAAACAACACACAGGTACCTCTATCATTCCAATCCAAGATGCGCGAAAGCGTCTCTGAACCAATCACTAACGCACATTTAGCACTGCCAGTTTTAATAAATTTATCGGCTATAGCTAATGCATACACAAACCCCGTGCATACCGCTTGCACATCAAAGGCAGCACAACCATGTATATCTAATCGTTTTTGTAGCAAGCAAGCCGTACTTGGAAAAATTTTATCCGCAGTCGTCGTCGCCATAATAATAAGATCGACATCGGCATTAGTCTTGCCGGCCATCTCTAATGCGCGTCTTGAAGCATTAACGGCCAAATCACATGTCGTTTCACCGTCTGCAGCAATATGTCGTTGTTTAATACCCGTGCGACCTTGTATCCATTCATCAGAAGTGTCGACAATCTTTTCTAAATCTTTATTGGTCAGCACTTTCTCTGGAAGGAAGCTTCCTGTGCCAATAATTTTTGAATAGGTCATTTTACCAAGTCTTCCCAATATAATTTACCAGAATTATTTACTGGAATAATGCACAAGATTCTTTGCAAATACATATCTATTTTACACCGCATTATTTTGTGACAAATATTCTTCAATTTTAGATTCAATCCTTTTCGGCACTTGTTGACTTGCCTCAACATGAGCAATTCCAATTGCATGTTGAAACGAATAAGCATCAGCACCACCATGACTTTTTACGACTACACCGCGTAAGCCTAACAAACTAGCACCATTATAGCGTCTTGGATCAATCCGTTTTTTAAACGCTTTTAAAACCGGCAAGGCAAACAACCCACAAAGTTTGGTAAATATATTGCGGGTAAATTCTTCTTTTGCATAATGCGCGACAATTTTAGCCACCCCTTCACTCGTTTTGAGTGAGACATTGCCAACAAACCCATCACACACCACAATTTCAACCTCTCCACAGTAAATGTCATCGCCTTCTACATAGCCAATATAATTTAACCCGCTTTGGCGCAATATTTCATGTGCTTCTTTAACTTGCTCATTGCCTTTGATTTCTTCTTCACCAACATTGAGCAAACCCACTTTTGGATGTTTAATTTCATCCACCGCATTCGCAAGCACCGAACCCATCACAGCAAATTGTAAAAGATGTTGACCACTACAGCCTACATTCGCTCCAAGATCTAACATATAGGTTTTACCGAGCATGGAGGGCATCACGCTGGTGATGGCGGGACGATCGATTCCTGGCAAGGTTTTTAATACATAACGAGCGGTAGCCATCAATGCACCTGTGTTGCCAGCACTCACTGCAGCATCTGCAGTGCCTTCTTTAACAAGATTGATCGCCACACGCATAGAGGAATCTTTTTTATTGCGCAGCGCCTGAGAGGGAGGCTCATCCATTTCAACTTTTTGACTGGCATGGTGCACCTTAAGACGGTCATTGGGTTGTGCGTTAAGCGTATTAAGCTCTGCATGAATGCTATCTTGATCACCCACCAATATGAGCGAAACGTCTTGGTGGTCTTCTAAATAATCAACCGCTGCTTTTGCAACAACCGTTACACCAACATCACCACCCATTGCATCAAGTGAAATAGTTAAATTGGTCACTGATGTGCTCAGTTAAGAAATTGAATTTAGTTAGTGATTTAATTTAGTAAGACTAAATTATCGACATGGAGTCTGATAATGGATGGCTATATTATCCATTATCGAAGTAGAAGCTTTACTCTTCGTCGTCTTCGTATTCTTCTTGCGTCACAACAACTTGTCGGCCACGGTAATATCCATCTGGCGTTACATGATGACGCAAATGTGTTTCACCAGTGGTGCCATCAATCGATAATGCTGCGGTAGATAAACTGTCATGCCCTCTGCGCATGCCACGTTTAG
>CAZVPJ010000129.1:0-4888 GCA_964629035.1 uncultured Thiotrichales bacterium
ACATTCACATGCGGCTTATTACGCTCAAACTTCTCTTTCGACATTTTCTTTTACCTCACAAAAGATATCTACATCAACAATTTACAAAAAATACTTTATAAAGTTTACTAAGTTTAATTTACTAAAAATTCTTTTTAATCATTCCATCAGAAAGCTTATTAGGGACTTCCTTATATTTATCAAATTCCATCGAGTAGGTTGCTCGTCCTTGTGTTGCAGAACGCAAATCCGTCGCGTAACCAAACATTTCAGACAACGGCACTTCGGATCGGATCACCTTACCTGACGGGCTTTCCTCCATTCCACCTACCATGCCGCGGCGTCGATTCAAATCCCCTACGACATCACCCATATATTCTTCGGGTGTGACCACTTCTACCTTCATTATCGGCTCTAATAAAACCGGTTCGGCTTTCTGCATACCGTCACGAAAGCCCATTGATCCTGCAATTTTAAAGGCTACCTCAGATGAGTCTACTTCGTGAAAAGAGCCATCATATAAAGTCACTTTGACATCTACAACCGGATAACCAGCGACTACGCCATTATCCAGCGCCTCTTTTACACCCTTCTCGACAGCAGGTATATATTCACGAGGCACTACACCACCAGATATTTCATTTACAAATTCAAATCCTTGACCTTGTGGTTGTGGTTCAAGCCTTAAATAAACGTGCCCGTACTGACCTTTGCCGCCAGACTGTCGCACAAATTTACTTTCATGCTCAACATTAATCGTTATAGATTCACGATATGAGACTTGTGGAGCACCTACATTTGCTTCAACACTAAATTCACGTTTCATACGGTCAACGATAATATCTAAGTGCAATTCACCCATTCCTGAAATAATGGTTTGCCCAGACTCTTCGTCTGTTTTCACACGAAAGGAAGGATCTTCCTGAGCTAACTTTTGCAAAGCCACACCCATTTTCTCTTGATCTGCCACCGTTCTTGGTTCTACTGCAACTGAAATTACAGGTTCTGGAAATTCCATACGCTCCAATTTGATGACATGCTTTGCATCACACAGCGTTTCACCCGTTGTTACATCTCTTAAACCCACTGCAGCTGCTATATCACCTGCGCGAACTTCTTTAATCTCTTCGCGTGAATTAGCATGCATTTGTAATATTCGCCCAACCCGCTCTTTTTTACCTTTTATGGAGTTGAAAACAGAATCACCAGATTTCAACACCCCGGAATACACTCTAAAAAATGTCAATGCGCCTACATATGAATCCGTTGCAATTTTAAATGCTAACGCTGCAAAGGGTTCATCATCTGAAGATTTTCTTTCAGCCTCCGTTTCCTTACCATCATCCAAAATACCTTGAATAGCAGGCACATCCGTTGGAGACGGCATGTATTCAACAAACGCATCCAGCATCGCTTGTACGCCTTTATTTTTAAAGGCAGAGCCACATAATGTTGGCACAATTTCATTTGCTAATGTTCGGTGGCGCAATCCTTTGCGAATATCATCCGCTGATAAGAGTCCATCCTCTAGGTACTTATCCATTATCTCTTCCGAGGACTCAGCTGCTGCTTCAACCATTTCCTCACGCCACTTTTGACATTCATCCATCATGTCTGGCGGTATTTCTTTTTCTTCAAAGCTTGCACCGAAATCTGCTTCATTCCAGTAGATCGCTTTCATCTTAATGAGGTCGACTACGCCTTGAAAATGTTCTTCTGCACCAATCGCTAATTGTATTGGTACTGCGTGCGCACCCAGTCGATCACGAATTTGCTCAACTACACGCAGAAATTTAGCACCCGTGCGATCCATCTTGTTAACGAAGGCCATACGTGGCACGTGATACTTATCCGCCTGACGCCATACCGTTTCAGATTGTGGCTCTACACCACCAACTGCACAAAATACCGCACAAGCACCATCCAGCACTCGGAGTGATCGCTCCACTTCAATAGTGAAGTCAACATGCCCTGGGGTGTCAATTATATTTATACGGTGCTGGTCGAACTGACCTGCCATACCACGCCAAAAACAAGTGGTTGCTGCAGAAGTTATTGTAATTCCGCGCTCTTGCTCTTGCTCCATCCAATCCATGACAGCAGCACCGTCATGCACTTCACCTATTTTATGTGAGATCCCTGTATAAAAAAGGACTCGTTCAGTTGTGGTCGTTTTGCCTGCATCAATGTGCGCCATGATACCGATATTCCGATATCGCGAGATAGGGGTCTTGCGCGCCATGAGGAGGAAATTCTATTCACGCTACCAACGATAATGCGAAAAGGCCTTGTTTGCTTCTGCCATACGTAAAGTTTCTTCACGTTTTTTCATTGCAGAACCTTTTTGTTCCGCAGCATCGGCTAACTCACCCGCTAATTTATTAATCATTGATTTTTCGCCACGCTTTTTAGCAGCATCAATAATCCAACGCATGGCCAATGTGGTTTGGCGCACCGGGCGCACTTCCACTGGTACTTGATAGGTTGCACCACCCACTCGACGTGATTTCACCTCAACAAAAGGGCGAACATTTTCTAAAGCTTTCTTAAATACTTCCAAACCATCCTGCCCACTCTTATTATTTACACTATCAAACGCTTGATACAGGATTTTTTCAGCCGTAGATTTTTTCCCATGCTTCATCAACATATTTACAAATTTTGCAACCAATAAATCTCCAAACTTGGGGTCTGGTAAAATTTCTCTTTTTGGTATCTCTCTTCTTCGTGACATGGCAACTTACTCTTATAATTCTTTACGAATTCGGTGAATGTAGTGAATCTTTATTTCTTTTAGGTTTATTAAGACTTAGGTTTTTTAGTACCGTACTTAGAACGACCCTGCATGCGATCTTGTACACCTTGCGTATCCAGACTTCCACGCACGGTATGGTATCTCACGCCAGGTAGATCTTTTACACGTCCACCACGGATCAGCACCACCGAGTGTTCTTGTAGATTATGACCTTCACCACCGATATAACTGGTGACTTCAAAACCATTGGTTAATCGTACACGAGCCACTTTGCGCAACGCAGAGTTAGGCTTTTTAGGGGTTGTCGTATATACACGTGTACAAACGCCACGTTTCTGTGGGCAACTTGCCAAAGCAGGAACATTGCTCTTCTCGATTTTACGTTTACGAGGCTTACGTACTAATTGGTTTGTTGTTGCCATAAAATTTATCTTTATTAAAAATACCTTGTTTTAAACTATCTCGATAAAAAAATTCTGCCTTCTTAACCGAGCTTAAATATACCTACTTATGTTACCTACTCATGTTTTATGTGGGCAAAATCAACATAGGCCAGTCCATATCGGCCAAGATTTCAACTAGGTGTAGCCGCGGGATTGTAGAAATCCGTGGCTACACTGTCAAGCAAACCCTTGCTTAAATTACTGCAATACATTGTTTCTAATGGGCTTATACCCATTAAGAACTTTTTTTACCCTCATAGGAGCGCAAATTAGCTTTCCACAGATGGACTTTCTTCTCCACCATTACTTGATACATCAGCATTGGCTTCTGCATTGGTAAGCTCTTCAGCTAATGCTTCTTCCATCATTGCTTCAGGCATTGCTTCATTATCATTAGCATCATCAGAAGCCGACATGGCTGCCAAGGCATCTAGCTGACGCTGTTCGTGATACGCCAATCCTGTGCCGGATGGAATCAAGCGACCCACAATTACATTTTCTTTCAACCCACGCAGCATGTCTCTTGAACCTCGCACAGATGCTTCCGTTAGCACGCGTGTAGTTTCCTGGAACGAAGCAGCAGATATAAACGATTCCGTCACCAATGATGCTTTAGTGATACCAAGCAACACAGGGTTAAAGGTTGCTGGCTGTTTACCTTCGGCAATTAATTTGTCATTCAAATCTAACAAACGTGATTTTTCAACTTGTTCATTACGCAAATGAATCGTGTCACCTGGATCAACAATTTCAGCTTTACGCAGCATTTGCCTAGAAATGACTTCAATATGTTTATCATTAATACCTACACCTTGCAGTCGATACACATCTTGAATCTCTTTCACCAAATATTCTGCAAGTGCGGTAACACCTAATAAACGTAGGATGTCGTGAGGGTTTAATTCACCATCTACAACTACCTCACCTTTTTCTACATGCTCACCTTCGAATACATTAATTTGTCGCCATTTTGGAATTAACACTTCTGTAGATTCGCCATCCTCATCCGTGATTACCAAACGCTCTTTACCTTTTGTATCTTTACCAAAACTAACCGTTCCAGTTTGCTCGGCTAGTACAGCAGGCTCTTTCGGTTTACGCGCCTCAAATAAATCCGCAACACGTGGAAGACCACCCGTAATATCACGCGTCTTTGAAGACTCTTGTGGAATTCGAGCCACCACATCACCTACATCCACCGAATTTCCATCTTGAAGATTTACCAATGCACCTGGCGGCAAAATATACGTAGCAGGAATTTCCGTACCGGCAAACGTTAATGGCTCGCCTTTATCATCTAGCAAATTAAGGGATGGACGTAAGTCTTTACCTGCAGCAGGACGACTCTTCGGATCGGAAATAACCGTAGAACTAAGACCGGTCACCTCATCCGTAAATGATTCAACCGTAACGCCTTCAGCGAAATCTGTTAACTGAACCTTACCTGCAACCTCTGTAATAATTGGATGAGTATGCGGATCCCAGGTTGCGACAACTTGACCTGAATTTACGCTATCACCATCGTTCACAGAAATGGTGGCGCCATAAGAGATCTTATATCGCTCTCTTTCACGGCCCTGATCATCAACAATACCTAATTCACCTGAACGCGACACCGCGACATTGTGTCCATTTTTATGTTGCACAAGTTTAAGATTATGCATCCTAATCGTACCGCTAGATTTAATCGTGATATCACTTGCAGACGCTG
>CAZVPJ010000130.1:0-4872 GCA_964629035.1 uncultured Thiotrichales bacterium
GCACACGCCGTGAAGAACTGATTACAGATAAAGATGAATTAGCAAAAATCTGGGTGTTGCGTAAGTTCTTGCATCCAATGGACGAGATTGAATCAATTGATTTTATGTTAGCTCGAATGCAGTCATCCAAAACAAACGAAGAGTTTTTTGCAGCGATGAAGAGAGCTTAATCTAAGCTTTAGTATTTTGTAGAGTACTGCTATTCGCTAAAAACTGAAAGACCCTGTCAATCGTATTATCCACTGTATTGGCACTAGTATGTAATTGTGCTAACACTCGATGACCGAATAACAAGGTCATCAAAAATCTTGCAAGTTCAACAGGATCCTCGTCGCATATAATTTCGTTATTCTGTTGGGCTTTTACTAACAAAGCATAAATACCTGATTCTATTTCTTGTAACTTTAGTTGCACATAATATCGTAACTCTTTTTCATCTTTGGGTATTTCAAAAGCTCCATAGACCAGTAAGCAATGTGCTGCATTAGTCGTTCCATCTATATTATTTTCACTAGACATCTTGAAAAAAACTTTTAATGCATCAAGGTATGTGCCTTGTTGTTCTTCACATATACTTAAAAAAGTGGTTTGGCGTTTAGTGCAGTACTCAATGACTTCAGTATATAAGCCTGACTTGTTTTGAAATGCAGAATAGATACTACCGGGTTGCAAGCCAGTGGCTTGAGTAATGTCCTTTATGGTTGTGCGTCGAAAACCATTACGCACAAAAACTTTCGATGCACGTTCAATCACATCGTTTTTCTCAAATGCCGGTTGCCGCCCCATAGCAAATCCCTTACTAGCAATTATAAGATTGCTGTTATAGAAAAAGAATTATTGAATAGTTAATCAATTAATAATTGTAGTAGTTGTAATGACGAACTATTGTTTGACAATATAGGCTTATTCACTTAACTGTCAATATAACAGCAACCATATTGGTTATTTGTTGGAATTATTATTTGGAAATGTGAAGTTGAACGTTAAACTCGAAAGGTTGATATGAGCCGTATAATTCAAACTAATACTTGAGTGAATACTCAAGTATTAGTTTTTAATCGCGCGATAACCAATATCATTGCGATAAAACATTTTTGACCAGGTAATTTGTTTCGTTAGATCATAAGCATTTTTTTGTGCCTCAAGAATGTTATTTCCTAGTGCAGTAGCACATAAAACTCTTCCACCGTTTGTAACCACCTGCTGCTTATCCATTTTAGTTCCAGCATGAAATACTTTTTGTGTAGCTGATTCTATGGGTAAACCATGTATTACTTCACCTTTGTCATAACTCTCTGGATAGCCTCCAGCCGCTAGTACCACGCCTAATGCAGCGCGTGAATCCCATGTAATGGTTTGTTGGTCTAAGTTATTGTCGACGGCTGCAAGGCATAGTTCTGCAAAATCGGATTGCATGCGCATCAGTATTGGTTGTGTTTCAGGATCCCCAAAACGGCAATTGAATTCCAGGACTATTGGTGTCAAATCTGAATTGATCATTACCCCTGCATATAAAAAACCACTATAAGGTGTACCTAGTTTTGCAAAGCCATTCACGACAGGTGAGATGACTTGGTCCAAGATTTTTTGATGCATGTTTGTATCAATAATAGGTGCAGGCGAGTAGGCACCCATTCCCCCTGTGTTAGGGCCTTTATCACCATCATCACGCGCCTTGTGATCTTGAGAGCTAGCTAAGGGTAGAATATTTTTCCCGTCTACCATGCAAATAAAACTGGCTTCTTCTCCACGAATAAATTCTTCCACCACAATGCGATGTCCGGCATTGCCAAAACTTGAACCGCTAAGCATGTGTTGGGCACATTCAATGGCCTCTTGCTTAGATTCGGCAATTACTACACCTTTCCCCGCAGCTAAACCATCGGCCTTGATAACCAGAGGAAATGATTGAGTTTCTATATACTCTTGTGCTTCTTTAAAATTAGTAAATACAGCATAGGACCCAGTGGGGATGCCATTTTCTTGCATAAATTTTTTGGCAAATGCTTTTGAGCCTTCTAGTTGTGCGGTTACTGCTGTGGGACCAAATATAGCAAGTGAAGATTCATTAAACAGGTCCACAATGCCTGCCACTAAAGGTGCTTCTGGCCCTACAATCGTTAAATCAATATCCTCCTGTAAGGCAAAAGATTTAAGTTCTGAAATTGCTTCAGCTTGTATAGCAATATTTTCAGTTTTGGGTTCTATGGCAGTACCGGCGTTGCCTGGTGCCACGTAAATTTTAGTGACCGTGGGTGATTGAGCTAATTTCCAGACAAGAGCATGTTCGCGACCACCACCGCCAATGACCAATATTTTCATAATAATAAAACCAATGTAGTAATTTTAGGTATAGGTTGTTAGCACATAAGCAAGTGCTAAGGGTAATGTAATCATAGCGAATAGATTACCTAACAGCACTATGGATGCGACCGTTTTAGGTTCTTGATTGAAGCGTTCAGCAAATAGAAAATTCATGACCGCAGGAGGCAGTGTACCGAAAAGTAATAGTGACCCCGCTTGTACAGCCGAAAAATCATAGGATAGTACTAACATGAAGGCTGCGCTAAAACCTATTGCGGGAGTAAGCATCGCAAATAACACTCCTGCTTTCCATTCTTTTAAATCTATGCAAGCAATACGTACACCCAACGAAAACAACATCAATGGAATAGCGATTTGACCTAACATTATAATCGGTAACATTATGCTCTCAGGTATGATGATAGGTGAAACATTAATCGCTATGGCAACAACCGCTGCCCAAATTACTGTTTGTCGAAGTAAAATCCTAACCCCTTGTCCAGAACTTAAAATATAAGTTCCTAATCCATAGTGAGTCAGATTGCCGACTAAAAATAAAACCAGGCCGGTTACTAATCCAGGTTGACCAAAAGCAAGGCTCATAATAGGCAGTCCCACATTGCCTGCATTATGAAACATCAAGGGAGGGGCAATAGTGCGAAATGAATAATGTGTAGTTCTGCTAACTAAAAAAGCGATTACCCCTGCTAGTAATACGATGAATAAGCCTGCTAACGCGAGTGAAATATGAGGGGCTAGCGAAAAGGATTTGTCACTTAACGAAGCAAATACTAATGCAGGCACAAATACATCTAGATTTAGATGGTTTGCAGTACTCATGTCCAGTTTTGTGCTTCGTCCGAGTAAAACTCCTAAGGCAATAATCGCAACAATTGGAAACATTATGCTGATAATTTGAGTAACAAGTGCCATAGTTGATTAAAACTTCGTGTTTGATGTTTTTAAGAAAGATGCATTACTTTCTTGAAGGAAAATCAATAATTAATCTCATAAGATAGAGATGTTGCTTCAAGACGAGGTTTGCGCTGAATAAAGAGCAGTGTGTACTGCAATGTTCATATGTATTTTAGTAAAATAGAAATGAATGATCTGCAGCAAAAGATCGTCTAAGAATTGGTGAGACTTAGTGGCGGAAGTGTCGCATGTTAGTGAGTACCATAGCCATGCCAAGTTCATCTACCGCTTCAATAACATCTTTATCATTTATTGAACCACCAGGATGGATAATCGCAGTAATACCATTTTCATGTGCAGAGTCAATGGCATCCCTAAAAGGAAAAAATGCATCTGAAGCCATAACCGAGCCTGCAACTTTTAAATCAACGTCTTGAGCCTTAATTGCTGCGATGCGTGCAGAATAAACACGGCTCATTTGACCTGCACCGACACCTATAGTTTGTTGATTACGAACATAAACAATTGCATTTGACTTAACAAACTTTACAACCTTCCATGCAAATAACATATCAACAAGTTCTTGTTCAGTCGGTTTTCGTTTAGAGACAATCTTTAAATCATTCTTAGTGATTACACCTAAGTCACGATCTTGAACTAATAAACCGCCCAGCACACGCTTATAGTCAAATGATTCTAGTGTGCCTTCCCAACTGCCACATTCAAGTACGCGCACATTTTTTTTCTCACGTAATACTTTTTGTGTGTCTTCTGGAATAGTGGGTGCTATCAAAACTTCTACAAACTGACGGTCAATAATGGTTTTTGCAGTTTCAGCATCCAATGTTTGATTAAAGGCGATGATACCGCCAAATGCCGAGGTTGGATCTGTTTGATAAGCAAGCTCATAGGCTTGCATTAGATTGTCAGCAGTCGCCACTCCGCATGGGTTGGCGTGTTTTACAATGACGCATGCAGGGCTTGTAAATTGGCGCACGCATTCCAGAGCCGCGTCGGTATCGGCAACGTTGTTATAAGAAAGCTCTTTTCCTTGAATAACTTTAGAGGTTGCAATACTCGGTTCAAGCACACCTTCTTCAATATAAAAGGCACCGCGTTGGTGAGGGTTTTCACCATAGCGTAATACTTGAGACTGCTGAAACTGGAGATTTAATGTGCGTGGAAATGTTGTATCGCTATCAGGTAATTTTTTACCTAAGTAATTCGCAATCATTCCGTCATAGTGAGAGGTATGCTCAAAGGTTTTAACGGCAAGGTCGAAACGTGTGTCATCATCCAGACTGCAATGGTTAGCCTGTAGCTTTTCTAAAACTCCAGCATAGTCAGCTGGATTAACGACAACGGCAACATACTTATTATTTTTTGCTGCGGCGCGCAGCATAGTCGGCCCACCAATGTCTATATTTTCAATAGCATGATCCAAGGTGCAATCAGGGTTTGCTACCGTTGCTGCGAAGGGGTACAAGTTGATGACTACTAAGTCGATTGCCGCGATGTCATGCTGTTGCATGACATCGTCGTCTTGTCCGCGACGGCCGAGAATGCCGCCATGTATCTTGGGGTGCAATGTTTTTACACGGCCATCCATAATTTCTGGAAAACCGGTGTGATCAGAAACTTCTGTTACAGAAA
>CAZVPJ010000131.1:0-4859 GCA_964629035.1 uncultured Thiotrichales bacterium
CGCTCTCACGATAAAAGCGGTAGCGTTCACGACCAGCGACAACCGATTCTGGCTGGATATCGACAATCTCCGCAATCCTTTGAAATTGCATGAAATTATCAGGTACTTGATGCGCTACATTAAGTAACATATCGCTATGTTCCAGACCAATATTGGCGCCAATTGTTACCGGGCAATTCTGTATTGGAGAATCCGAGACTTCGTGAGGAATGAAACTTCCCTCACGAAATGTCCATAATAAAGCGTCTAATGTATTGCAATCTTCCTCGGTCGACATGCAGATATGGATACGATGCCCAGCAGAAAATGCTTTTTCTGCAATACGGCATGCGGTCTGTAAGGCAAACTGTGTCGATGTCTCCTTAGCTTTGGAAAAGTAAAAATCTACTCTTGGGATATCTTTAGGGGTATCAGTAGATGTTTGCGAAGTTTTCTCTTCACTAGTATTCATGTTCAGTATTCATCTTGGTAAAACTAGCATGCTCTGTTTACGTTATTTGATAGTAATTTCCAGAGTTACATATCGTAAGCTTGATGTAATAAATACTCGGTCAACAAAGGCACAGGTCTTCCCGTTGCGCCTTTAAGCTTACCTTGGTGCCAGGCGATGCCGGCGATATCTAGATGGGCCCAGGTATATTTTTTGGTGAATCTTGACAGGAAGCATGCAGCCGTAATGGTGCCACCCCAACGTCCTCCAATGTTGGCAATATCGGCGAAATTGCTATCGAGCTGTGACTGATATTCTTCCCAAAGTGGTAATTGCCAAGTTCGATCGCCTGTTTGTTCGCCAGCCTTAATCAGGTCTTTTGCCAAGTCGTCATCATTGCTCATCACGCCTGAAGGAATTTGTCCTAGTGCCACTACACATGCACCAGTGAGGGTTGCAATATCGATGACGACCTCAGGGTCAAATTTATCAACATACGTGAGCGCATCGCATAACACTAAACGACCTTCTGCATCAGTGTTTAAGATCTCCACCGTTTGGCCCGACATGGTGGTTACGACATCACCGGGTTTAGTCGCTTTGCCACCCGGCATGTTTTCAGCGCACGCAATCACGCACACCACATTAATCGGGAGTTCTAATTCACAGCATGATTTCATCGTGC
The DNA here is from genome assembly GCA_964629035.1 of uncultured Thiotrichales bacterium. Classification (GTDB taxonomy): domain Bacteria; phylum Pseudomonadota; class Gammaproteobacteria; order UBA4575; family UBA4575; genus JABDMD01. Next base: position 1,116 of record CAZVPJ010000131.1, read on the forward strand.
CAAGTACGCTGGCGGCACCACACATATCAAATTTCATTTCATCCATGGTGGCGCCCGGTTTCAATGAAATGCCGCCGGTATCAAACGTAATGCCTTTGCCGACTAAAACAATTGGGCGTTCATCTGCCTCACCACCTTGGTATTCCATGGTGACAAGCTTTGCCGGTTCAACACTCCCATGAGAAACCGAGAGTAATGCACCCATACCCAGTTTTTTCATTTGTGCTTCTTCAAGCACGGTTACTTTTAGATTTTTATGGGCTTTTTTGAGGGCTAGCGCTTGCTCAGCAAGATAGCTAGGTGTGCAGACATTACCCGGTAAGTTGCCAAGCTCTTTTGCGAGGTCCATGCCACTTGAAATAGCCTGTCCAATTTCAATGCCATCACGAATATCATCTAGTTCTTGTTTATCATTGCAAATAAATTTTTGTTTCTTAAGGTGAACTTTAACATCAGCAGCGCTCGGTTTGGTCTCGCTGTAGCGATACATGGCTGATTCAACTGCAGTTACACAAAGTTGTGCTTTGGTAAGCGCATCCGCATCTTTAACCGCTAGCTCAGTCAAACAGTTGATGGCGTTGCTGGTTTTATTGCGTTTAAGTTCATTGGCTACCGCGGCAAGTACTCTTTGATAAACGCTAACGGTTAATTCATTCGGATCTCCGCAGCCCACCACAACAATGCATGCATGTTTGCTGCGACCCGTATTTTGTATCGTAGTGATTTGTCCTACACCGCCTCCGGCAGTACCGCGTTTACAGGCATTTGTAATACAGCCTTTGTAAAGCTTATCGAGTTTTTTAGCCGAATCACTAAGGCGTTTAGGCTTGAACACGCCCACAACGACACAATCAGCGCTTTCTTTGTCTATAGAAGTGGTTTTGGCAATGTAATCCATGATAATCCTCAATTAAACTGTTTGTGCGGGATGCATTATTGCTAATATTGGGCTAAATGTAACCAGCGGATCAGCGATTCATAACATCATATATGTTCTCTACTTTAAATCGATATTTCTCAAGAGAGCTGGCTCAAACCTTCGCAGGGGTAAGCATCATCTTGCTGGTGGTGATTGTGGGCCAATCATTTGTGAGTTTGCTATCGAAAGTGATGAAGGGGAAGCTCCCGTCGGATGTAGTGATATCCATGTTGGGTCTTGGGGTTTTAAAGTCAGCCATTTTGCTCATTCCTTTTGCTTTATTGTTGACCATTATGCTCACCTTGGGTCGATATTACCGAGATAGTGAAATATATGCGATCAAAGCTAGTGGCATCGGCTCTCGTGCATTGTTGCAGTATGCAAGTTTGCTTTTTATACCGCTTATTGCATTTTTATTTTACTTGTCAATTTATTCAGCACCCTGGGCAGAACAACAAATCGAAACCATCAAACAAAAAGCAGGTGGGTTTACCGATATTTATAGTTTAACGCCGGGTCAATTCATTGAGTCCAATCAGGGTAATTGGGTAGTTTTTGTAGAGCAATCCGATCGGGAAACAGGCGAAGTAAAGAACGTTTTCATTTATGACCGAAGAGATGGCAATGTAGCGATAGAAACCGCACAACATGCTGAACAGAAAAACTTGCAAGAGCTTGGTGGTGAATCACTCATACTTAAACAAGGCCAACGTTACGAAGGAACTCCTGGTGAAGGTGGTTTTGCTTTGCTCGAATTTGATCAACATGCTGTGCGAATCCCCGAATTTGATATCAATGTCGATATTCAAAACCCGGAATTTAAATCAACAGCAGCATTGCTGCAATCGGGTAAGTTAGTTGATCTAGCAGAATTTCAATGGCGAATTTCCGTGCCCATTGCTGCAATCTTGTTGGCGTTATTAGCGTTTCCACTGAGTGTAACCAGTCCGCGCCAGGGTCGTTTTGCCGGCCTTGCAGTGGCTATTGTCATTTATTTAATTTATTCAAATCTATTAATACTCGCAGAAACATGGGTGGCTGATGAAAAGCTACCGGCGATACCAGGAATGTTTGTAGTGCATGCCGCCATGCTGCTCTTAATTATCATTCTGAGTATGCGCAAAAAGGTAGGGGCTTAAATATGCAAATGTTTAAGTATTTTGATCGTTACTTGGGAAGAACTGTTTTTGCAGGTACTTTGTTTGCGTTACTGGTGTTGTTTTCAATCGATTCGATTATCGATTTTATAAATGATGTTGAATCCGTAGATGATCGAGGATTTACACTTGGCCATGTCATGTTGCGACTATTGTTTGAGATGCCTCAACGGTTATATGAATTTATGCCGACTGCATTATTGCTGGGCGCACTAATAGGCTTGGGTGGAATGTCAGCAAAAAGTGAATTGGTGGCTTTGCGTTCAGTAGGTATCAGTAAAATGCGCATTATCTGGTCGGTACTCAAAGTGGGTGCAATTTTAATTGCAATAAGTGTTTGGGTAGGGGAGATGATAGTGCCCACGGCACAAGGTTATGTAAGCAGTTTAAGTAAAAGTCAGGTTCGGGATAATAAACAAGATAGTGCAGGTGAGACGGATATCAAGAAAATTTCATTGCGCTCAAAGTATGGAATTTGGGTGCGTGATAATAATCGATATATCAATGCGCAAGAAATTTACCCGGATTATCGAATGCGTGATATTTGGATATACGAGTTAGATGAACAATACAAATTAAAACGCGCAAGTTTTGCAAAACAAGCAGTGTATGAAAATGAAGTATGGAGGCTTTCCGATATTAAGCATAGTTTAATATCAAAAAATGGTGTGGAAACTGTAGCCGCTCAAGAAGAGCACTGGCAGCGTTTAGTTTCGACAGAGTTGTTTGATGTGATAACGGTTAAACCAGAATATATGGGTGCTGCAAAACTTAAAAAATATATTGCTTATTTAGATGATAATGAACTGGATTCAAAACGTTATCAGCTTGCGTTTTATAATCGTTTTGCGGTGCCCTTATCCGGTTTGGCCATGTTGTTGCTTGCGGTGCCTTTTGTGTTTCGCTCTGCGCGTGCAGGGGGTTTGGGTCAACGTATTGCACTAGGCATTGTGGTGGCTGTGGTATTTAATCTGGTGAGTAGGGTGCTGAGTAACACCAGTGTGGTATACGATATTCCACCAATCGCAGGAGCCTTTATGCCAACCATTATCGTTATGGTGATTGCAATGATTGCCTTGCGAAAAATGGCGTAAGGCGATGGCTCAGGTAAAGTACGGTTAATAACTTGGTTGTAGATAAATATTCTATGAACGCTAACGACCCTGAGCGGACATTCCTTTACTGTTTATTTTAGGAACAAATTCGATGGCAGATTCAAAGACAGATGTAGAAACATTAATGAATGAGATGCTGCCATTTGGTCAAGAAATGTTAGAAAAATATGGAGAGTTTATTCCGTATGGTGGTGCAATGAAGCCTAATGGTGAAATAGTTTCAGTTTCAGGATATGAAGGAACAGAACATCCATTATCTCAAGATATTATAGATTTATTAAAAGATGGGTATCGTTCTGCTGTAAGAAAGGGTAAATATAAAGCTACGGCAATCTACTATGACATGCGAATAACACCTCCTAAAACTGATATAAAAACTGATGCAATAGCAATTGCGCTAGATCATAAAGACAATTATTCAGCTATTGTATTTTTTCCATATAGACTTGTTGATGAAAAAGTAGTGTTCGGTGAAGTATTCGCTCAGGCGGGTGAAAATGACATTTTCGATACCGATTAATGTCCGCTATTGGCCGAAAGCGGACATTTCAGG
>CAZVPJ010000132.1:0-4844 GCA_964629035.1 uncultured Thiotrichales bacterium
ATTCGCAGCAACAGTTTGTGCAAGACTTTGTTAAGGCATGGGATAAAGTGATGAATCTTGATCGTTTTGATATTGCTTAGTGCCTGATAGTGTAAATTGGATGCCTAAACTTATATTTGGCATCTTATGAAGCTGTTCACAAGGCGATATGAAATTATCAGCTAGTCAAAGCCGGTTTATGCAAATAAACCGGCTTTTTTTATTACATAATTTAGTGAAATCTCTGCAGGATAAAATGGAAATTATTATGTAGCCCATTCTTTTCTTGATGTAACCGAATATGAATATAAAAAGGCAGCCAAATAAAGAATAAAGTATAGCCTGGCTCGTTTACAGTTGAACCCATTTAAGCATTAACGGTCTTACTAACATTGTAAATGCCCATTCCATTTTATCACTCGCGTAGCGAACTACAGTGATAAACACATATAGTGAATCTTAAAATATGCGATCCAATATTCTCTTGTCTTTAGTTTGCATGTGTCTGTTAGTTGTCCTGAGTAAAACTATAGGGGCGCAATCGCCACCGCCAGTTCCAGTTTTTGTTGCAACGGTGATACAAAATAAATTTACAGATGAAATTGAAGCGCTGGGAACCTTAAATGCAAATGAAAATGTAGAGCTAAATTCTTCCGTCACTGAACTGATTACAAAAATAAATTTTGATGATGGTCAACGAGTGAATAAGGGTGATGTCTTGGTCGAGATGGACGCGGCACAAGAAAAAGCAGAAAAAAGCGAGGAGCAAGCACGTTTATATGAAGCGCGCCGACAAGCAGACCGAATCAAGCCGCTTGTGTTAAGAAAAGAAGCTTCTGAGTCATTATTGGATGAGCGCCAGCGTGAAGTGCAAACCACTTTGGCACGATTAAACGCTATTCAAGCCAGGATTTCTGAACGCACCATAATTGCGCCTTTTTCTGGTGTTGTGGGTTTGCGCAATGTAAGTGTGGGTGCGCTGGTTCAACCAGGCACACTTATTACAACCATTGATGACGACAGCGTAATGAAACTTGATTTTGCAGTTCCTGAAGTTTTTCTTTCTTCTTTAACTTCAGGTGTGGAAATTTCTGCAACCGCAAGCGCTTATCCAAATCAAATATTCAACGGAAAAGTCTCTAGTATTGACAGCAGGGTTAATGCTACCTCGCGTTCAATTTCAGTAAGAGCGTTATTGAATAATGACGATTTGAAACTAAAGCCAGGCATGTTGATGCGTGTAGTCGTTATGAAAAATGCAAGGGATGCATTAATTGTTCCTGAAGAATCTATATTGATGGATGGTAATAAGCATTATGTATACCAGTGCTTGGAAAAAGATAATCAAACTATTGTTGAGCGACGTGATATCAAAATAGGTTCGCGAAGAGAAGGTGAAGTGGAGGTTCTTTCGGGTGTTGATATTGGGGATCAGATTGTTACTCATGGTGCTTTGCGCTTACGACCCGGCTCTGCAGTTTCCATTCGTGCGGTTGAAAAACAGAATGAAAATCTCTCTACATTACTAAAAAGTAATCCCGACAAGGTTGCTGAGTAATGCTGCTATCTGATATATCGGTTAAAAGACCGGTATTTGCTTCCGTTATATCCATCCTGTTAGTGGTTTTTGGCATCGTTTCGTATGAGCGTCTCTCGTTGCGAGAATATCCGGATATCGATGCACCCGTTGTTACCGTTGAGGTTACCTATCCGGGTGCTCCTGCAAATATTGTAGAAACCCGCATTACCGAAATAGTTGAAGAACGTATTGCTGGAATCGAGGGAATCGAATTTATCGAATCATCCTCTCAGGATGGTGAATCAAACGTAACCATAGAATTTTCAATCAATAGAGATATCGATGCAGCAGCCAACGATGTGCGAGATCGTATTGCAGGCATTACAGATGATTTACCGGAAGAGGCGGATCCTCCTGAAGTGCAAAAAGTTGATAGTAATGATGACGTAATCATCTGGCAAAACTTGGTTAGTGATCGCTTGAGTGTTGAAGAGCTCACGGATTATGCACAACGATACCTGGTAGATCAGTATTCAACACTTAATGGTGTTGCGCGAATCAGAGTTGGAGGTGGATTAAGCTACGCCATGCGCATTTGGCTTGACCGACAAGAATTATTTGCACGAGGCCTCAGTGTAAGTAATGTTGAAGAGGCATTGCGCTCTGAAAATGTAGAGCTGCCTGCGGGCACACTTGAGTCTGACGAAATATTATTTCGTGCACGTGTAGACCGGAATTTTAAAACCCCTGAGAGTTTTGCCGATTTAGTATTAGGCAAAGGAGAAGATGGTTATTTAATACGACTTAGCGATGTTGCGCGTGTTGAGTTGGGTGTGGTGGAGGATCGTACGTTCTTTCGTGGTAACGAAGTGCCCATGGTGGGTATTGGTGTTATTCGACAATCAACGGCAAATACAATTGATGTTGCAAATGAAGTAGTGGCTCTTACAAAACGTGTCAACCAAAATTTGCCTGAAGGTATGTCGATTGAACAGAGCTATAATGCGGCAGTATTTATCCAAGCATCTATCAAAGAAGTATATAAAACACTGCTAATCGCAATAGCTTGTGTAATTTTTGTGATTTATTTGTTTTTAGGAAGTGTTCGCGCAACGTTAATACCGGCAGTTACCGTCCCAGTCTCAATTATTGCTACTTTTACCGTTGTCTACCTGTTCGGATTTTCTATCAATCTGCTGACGCTTCTAGCACTAGTCCTCGCCATCGGCTTGGTCGTGGATGATGCGATTGTTATGCTTGAAAATATTGTTAGGCGTATTAATGAGAAAGGCGAGCAACCACTCATTGCAGCATACAGAGGAGCCCGCCAGGTTGGGTTTGCAGTGATTGCAACTACGCTAGTGCTGATAGCCGTATTCATTCCCATTACATTTTTAGAAGGTGATCTTGGTAGATTGTTTACTGAGTTTTCGTTAACAATTGCCACGGCGGTTGGTTTTTCATCTTTAGTCGCATTAACGTTATCCCCGATGATGGCCTCAAAATTATTGAAAAATAAAGGGCAAGAAGCTAACCGTTTTACACAATCAATAGATGCGCTATTTAAAAAAATCAGGAAGGTATATATAAGAGTATTGTTAAGAGTACTGCGTCACCCTGTTTTTTCCTTATCTATATTTCTTTCACTTATTATAGCTTCAGCAGTTTTATATCCCAGGATTGCATCAGAGTTTACGCCCACAGAAGATCGAGGTGCTTTTTTTGTAATTGTTAATGGGCCTGAAGGGGCGAGTTATTCTTATATGGAAGAATATATGAATGAAATCGAAGCACGGCTGATGCCTTATGTAGAGAGAGAAGAAATTAAAAGATTGTTAGTACGTGCGCCTCGTGCATTTGGAAATATCGAGAACTTTAATTCCGGAATCGTGATTGTCATTCTTAATGACTGGAAAGATCGTCGACCTGCTGCAGTGATCATGAATGAAGTTCGGGCTAGTTTGTCAGAGCTTCCCGGTGTGCGTGCTTTCCCTATTATGCGACAAGGTTTAGGTGGCGGCACCGGAAAACCACTACAGTTTGTATTAGGGGGTGCAACCTATGAAGAGCTTGCTGAATGGCGAGATATATTGCTTGAAAAAATTGGGCAAAATAACCCGGGCTTTGCGGGGTTAGATGCAAACTACAAAGAAACAAGACCACAGATAGACTTCAAAGTGAATTATGAACGTGCAGCCGATCTTGGTGTGACGGTTTCCGAGCTAGGTCGCACGCTAGAAACGATGATGGGCGGCCGGAATGTGACCACTTTCTTGGACCGTGGTGAAGAATATGATGTCATTCTTGAAGGTGAACGAATAAAACAAAATTCCTTTACCGACATCGAGAACATATATGTGCGATCTCAAAGAACAGGTCAGCTCATTCCGGTTTCTAACCTGGTCAACATAGAAGAATATGGAGCGGCTGAAACACTCTCGCGATTTAATCGCATTCGTTCCATCACCCTGGAGTCAAATCTATTAGATGGATTTCGTCTTAGTCAAGCGCTTAGTCATCTTGAAGAGCTTGTTAGAGAACATCTTCCCGCTGAAGCCATTATTGATTATAAAGGCCAGAGTCGAGATTTTGTTAAATCCGGGTCATCCATTATATTTGTGTTAACCATTGGCCTGGTCGTTGTGTTCCTTGTACTTGCTGCACAGTTCGAGAGTTATATTCACCCATTTGTAATTATGGTTACGGTGCCGCTGGCGATGGGAGGAGGATTATTAGGACTTTACCTTACCAGTAGCTCGCTAAACATATACTCACAAATTGGTTTAATTATGTTGGTTGGGCTGTCCGCAAAAAATGGAATTTTAATCGTCGAATTTGCAAACCAGCTTCGTGATCAAGGAATGCGTTTTAATCGAGCCATCGCTGAAGCTTCAAGAACAAGATTTCGGCCCATCTTGATGACTGGGCTCACCACGCTAGCGGGCACCATCCCGTTAATACTATCTTCCGGTGCAGGGTCCGAAACTCGCATCGTGATTGGAATCGTTGTGTTTTCTGGTGTAATTGCCGCCACTGTTTTTACAGTCTTTATCGTACCGGTTGCGTATAGTTTGATTGCACGTAAAACAGGTTCTCCAGGTGATGTTGCAAAACAAATTAATAAGGTACAAACCCTTATTGAATGAATGGCTTGCAGTAAAGGGCCTGACTAGAATTGAAGGAATTGATAATAAGATGTTTTAGAATAAAGCTTCGAAAAATTATACGGAAGGAAGATTCAAGATGCAGCTACGCGTTCTGTAGAGGTGCGTAAGGTTGGAAACTTCAAAGCAAACGTTCAAAATGACTGCTTACGACCCAAAGCGGACATTGAATTTACTTGTAT
>CAZVPJ010000133.1:0-4831 GCA_964629035.1 uncultured Thiotrichales bacterium
GCTTTACTATGTCCCCAGGTGTAACAAAAACTTTCTTTAAAACACTTTTAAAAGGGGCTGCTATAAATCTTTTTTCAATTGGCTCAATCACAACAGGAGCATCAACTTTATAAGTAACTGGCAACATGAGTAAACATAGAAATGCTAATGGTATCAATATAATTACAGGGGCTAGCCATTTCTTTGAAGAATCAAAAAGTGAGTGTTTAAGTTCTCGGTATCGCCCAAGTACACCTGATGGCTTGTGTAACAACACATCACCTAGAATATTATTTTCAATACTAAACTCATCAGCAACAAGATTTATTTGTTCTTTATTATCGGAAGCCATACCCATAATCATTACAGTTTGCTTATCAGACGACCGTATCGGTATTAGATTAAAATATTTTTTAGAAAGAGCATTATGAGCTTGCTTGATAATTGGACTTTCTGGCTGATCTTTTTGGGAATCAGACACATAGATAGCTTTATTGATCTTTAAGCACTCAATCATTGCTTGATTAAGTGAGGATGCAAACACTCCACGTTTATTAAGTTGTTGGCTGTTAGAGATTGCTCCAAACTGAATTGAGCTTTTTTCAACAAAGCCGGTCCATGCAACAACATCCGGATATTCAGATGCAATATGATTGACAAGCGCATGTTGAGCACCTGAAAGAGTATTGCTCAGTAATACTATTTGAGTATGTTTAAGGTCTTGATTTAGATTTGATTTACCTTGAGCATTCTGATTTTTTAGTAGGCCGAGATACAGCTGCAAAATCACTACAAAGCTCTCTACTGGCTGAGTATTAAGCTGTAGCAGCTGAACTAATGCGCAATGCTCACCATTTGCGGAAATACTAGGGGCCGCAATAATCGTTACATCATTCTTACCTTCAAGCCTATTAATATTGACCTTACTAGTTTCCAATGATTTTTTTGCAGCTGCATGTAGAGTTGCTAATACATCATGACTCCAACCCAATGCTTGCTTAGATATAACTCTAGGACCCACAGCTAAAGTATTTTTATTATTTACATAAAAATATGCAGTGGCGGCTGAATTTGTTAACTGCGTTAATAATTCAAGAGATTTTGTAATGCGCTCTTGCTTGCTTAACGTAGAAATATTATCTATTTCATTTAAGGAAAGATGTAAAGTAGAAAGATCTATCTCAGCACGCTGAATCGTTCGTGTGCTTGGTGAATCATCATATTGGCTGACGCTTGGATTACCGATCTTTGTAGACACAGTGGCTAGTTGATTTTAGGGATTTTAGCTCCAGCTTCAGGATTTAAACTAAGCTGAGATGTTTCCATCGAGTTAGAATTACTCTTGCCTAGGTTATCCAACGCTTGAGTTAACGTATCTATAAGTCTTTTGGCTCCAACTGGAGTTAACATGATTCTAGAGTGTATAGGTAACAAATTTTCATTAGTATTTGGGTCTGTAATATAACCAGCTGAACAGTTCACGGTTATATCTTCTTGGTTAGCATTAACCACAAATTGTGAAGCATACACTACATCGGTAGTTTCATAACGTACTCGAACAGTTGGTTGAGAATTATTAGTTGAGGCTTTTTTAGTCATAACTGAAACTCACTTTATATTTTTCATTAAATTGTAGCAATACACTTAACACCACTCGGGAATGTTTTCTCAACATTATCTGCAAGCAATTTAATTCTAACAGTTCCACTATCAGGATCGGTTATCGGTGAAATATATTCAACTTTTGTTGACAAATCTGTGCTTTTATTTTGGCATACCGCCATCATTTCATCACCAACAGAAAGCTTGTTTGCGTCCACTAGTGTTACGTGAATGGTCAATAATAACGGATTGAGCTGAACAACCTTAATTAAAGGACCGCTATTAATATCTGTTAACTCTGAAATATTTTTGTAAATTCTAGTTACGACTCCATCAAATGGGCTAAAAAGTTGGCGTCTCTTAATTTGTTCTCGAAGGCGCTCATGCTCATACTTGTGCACCAAAAGCTCTTCTTCAGCAGTTAGAATATCTGCTTTTGCTACACTTGCATTAGCACGTGCTTGCTCAACCTCTTCGACTTGCGCATGCCCTTGTTGCTGTAAATCTAATAACTTATTTAATTGTGACCGATGTAAGCGATAACGTGCCTTAGCAGAATCTAATACACCTTTAGAATTTTGGCGCGCATTGGCTATTTTAAGGGAGGCTTTTAGCACTGCATTATCTAATTCAAGCAATAAGTCACCCTTGCTTACCACATCGCCTTCCTTGACTAAAATTGCAGAGACTACTCCAGCTTCAGTAGGTGACAAATCAGCTTTATGATATGGCTGCGTAAACCCTTCATATTCTCCTGCTTGAAGCGCACCCACATTAAATAAAAGCAGTAAAAAATATTTTACTATCGGGTATGAATATTTTTGCGCGCCATTAGGCGACTTATATTTTTTCAAGTATAAACTCTGGCAGGTCATCTTCTGGCTGTACTCTCTTGGTACTTATTTCTTGAGAATCCATTAGTATACCCATTGCCCGATCTAAATTGGTTAACGCCACATTATAAGTAAGCTGACTTTGAATAAAGCTGGCTTCTTCATCTGCGAGACGCTCTTGAGCCGTTAATAGCCTTTCAATATAGGAACTCCCTGCTTCTCCATTTGCATAGGATATTCCACGTCTATTTTGCATAGAATCCAATTGCAATCGAGTGGCCTCCATGCTGCGATACTTAGCACCTAGCTCATTTTGACTAGTATTTAACTCTCTGACAGCAACTTGAACCTCTAATAACAGTGTATCAATTGTGGTTCGCATTTGATTGGTAAGTTGTCGCACTTCTAAGCGACGTCTTTGATAACGAGACTTCGCTTCTCGATTACCTATGGGAATATCAAAATTCAATCCAACAAAATAATTAGTACCTTGAAATTGATCACCCAGTGCATCATTAATTCCATAATCTCTTTCTAGCCCATTCCAGCTTGACTCCATAACAAAATCCAATACTGGCAACATTTCATTTTCGGCCATTTTAGTACGTACCATACCCGCTTCAATTTGCTTCATCGCTTGCTGGATTTCAGGTCGGTTTTGAAGCGCATGTCTCGCTGCTTCACGAACAGTAATTTCTCGATGTGCTGCAGAAGGTGCTAGTTTAGGTACAATTTCAAAAGCTTGATCTAGCCTAAACTCAGGATCATTTAATAATGACACCAATTTAGCCTCAGAATTTCTTACCGCTTGTGTACTGCGTGAAACTTCAGCTTGTCTTGCGCCTAATGCAGCTCGAGATCGTGCAAGCTGACTCTCGATTACATCAATACTGCGACGACCATCAAGTTCACGTACAAGCTCACTGGCCTCCAATACCAATTTCTTCTTAATGGTAAGATTCGCTCGTTCGTAATATAGACTCCAGTAAGAACGAGCCACCTCAAGTAGATGTGATTCTACCTGACGATGAAATTCATCTTGAGAAATGCTGTGGTCAATTTGCGCAAGCTTAACCGTACTGCGTGTATATTCCGCACCAGCACCATTCCATAACGGTTGGGTAAAGCTAATTGCAAATTCCGTTAAGGCTTGATCATCTGGCTGAAAGAATGAGGAATTTGTATCTAAACCACCCACGCGTTGCGATGCTTCAATTTCACCGCCAGACCAAATTTTTTTCCTTGCTCCTGCTCGAAAACGCCACTCATCTTCTCGAAAGCGATCAGCGCCACCGGTGCGTAAAGTACTGCCAACTGGCTCATCTTTTTTACCATATCGAGTTTGAAAAAATGCATGCGGATCAAACTCTCCTTCCGCTTCCAGAATACCAGTTTCACGTATAAGCGGAATATCACTGAAAACTTTAATCTGGTTAGAATTTTGTATAGCGCGTAAATATAAACTATTTAGATCTTCATGCTTTGGGTTGGAACTAGCATCAATTTGTTCCAGCACGATAGGTTCCCACCAGCCCGTATATCCATCAGGAATATCCGTAAGGTGTAAATCTACAGCATTGCTATTAGTTTGTTTAGAATAAGCAAGTTCAATTTCGACTCTACGATTTCTTTTCCTACCATCAATAGTAGCATTGCTTGCAACAGGCACTGAGTCGCCTAGGCCTTTAACCTTAATATTCGCTATGGGTACATTAAATTCTTTGGAAAGATATTGAGCCACTGAGTGAGCACGTGCTTTTGATAAACCATGATTATCTACATAGGTTTTTGCTGCAGCATCTGTAAGTGGAATATTGTTGGTATGCCCAGTTACAACAATATTACTCACAGACGCATCACGCATTTGATTGACTAGGTTTTTTAGCTTCTTACGATCACACTCACCAAGCTCGGCTAATTGTTCATTATAGTAACAAGGATAAACTGTCACTGACTCAAAACCCGTCTTAGTAACGTCTGTACCATCAAGAAGCGCTGCTTTATAAGCACTTTCATCTTCAGGTAAGCGATTTATAATGTCAGTGTATTGATCCGTTGTTTCATTAACTAACTCCTCATGTTTTTCATAGCTTAGTTTGTCTTCTTGGTAAATGCTTTTACCTTGCTGCTCAACCTTATCTTTTTCTTCGTCTATCCATTCATGCTCATCTGCATAGAAATCAATGTCAATATCGGGTGCATATTTATCACTTGCACATGAAAAAACTCCAAAGCTACAAACTGCAGACAACAAAAATACCTTGAATGTTTTAATCTTTGACACACGATTATGCGCAGTAAGTAGAAAATTATTTTTGAAAAGCAACATAGCCTTAAATAGCCTCTTATTGTGTATATTATATTTTAGTTAATTATTATTCGCGCGCTTGCGTAGTAGTTGAAGAAGAAGTCAACGC
>CAZVPJ010000134.1:0-4793 GCA_964629035.1 uncultured Thiotrichales bacterium
TGTCTCACAAAGTAGCAATTGAGTGAAATTGGTTTTACTTATCGCTAGTATTTTAAGGATCGAAGGTATAAACGGAGAACATAAAATTGCTCTTGACTGATGGAATCTTTTGCGATAATTGATGTTATCTTCTGTGAGTTATTTTTCATTACGATTATTTTGAAATACTCAAACAAACTTCCTGAAGATACAATTTTTGCTTGAATAAATTTCCCATCATTAAATTCTATTTTACAATTTCCATTCGAAGCACCGACTATTTTAATAACAGAATTAGTATTCTGTAATAACGCATACTGTTTAGTATTTGCAACACCGAAATATATTACCACCAAGAACAATGGAATTTTAAGCCATACTGAAATTGATATTAGCCCTATAGAAACAAGTGCTAAAAGATAGATAAATGCAAATACCAATAATAAAGCTTTAGAAGCTTTACATTGAATATTTATGTTAGCGGTAGATGCAGTCAATCACTTGATTAATACTTTGATCTCCCGAACCTTTGCGACCTACAATAAGATCATAGAGTTCGGGATCTTGCATTTCCAACATACGCTCAAAAGCATGTTGCAAGTCTTCACTTGCAGTTTGATAGTAGTTATTTAGAAAACGCTGCATAAGAACATCCAACTCTTTTGTGCCTCGTCGACATCGCCAAGCTAGTTTTTGCAGATTTTCCACAAAGGAATAATCAATAGTTAACCGCGACGCTCAACTATTAGCTTTTTAACTTCAGCAATAGCCTTTGCAGGATTCAAACCTTTAGGGCATGTGTTGGTACAATTCATAATAGTATGACAACGATACAACTTGAATGGATCTTCTAGTTCATCTAAACGTTCGCCGGTTGCCTCATCTCTACTATCTGCAATCCATCTGTAGGCTTGTAACAATGTTGCTGGCCCAAGGTAACGATCGCTATTCCACCAATAACTCGGGCAACTTGTAGAACAACATGCACAAAGTATGCATTCTTCTAAACCTTCAAGCTTTTCACGATCTTCTTTAGACTGTAATCGCTCCCGATCAGGTGGTGGTGGTGTATCAGATTGCATCCAAGGCTTCACTGAAGCGTATTGTGCGTAAAAGTTGGTAAGGTCAGCTACCAAATCTTTAACCACCGGCATATGTGGCAGTGGATAGATTTTCAAATCGCCTTTGTAATCATCCACCGCTTTAGTACATGCGAGAGTATTCGAACCGTTAATATTCATTGAGCAGGATCCACATATCCCTTCACGACAGGAGCGCCGAAAGCTTAAGGTTGGATCAATTTCATTTTTTATCTTAATAAGAATATCTAAGATCATTGGACCACAATCGTCCATATCGACTTCATAAGTATCAGTGCGTGGATTCTCGCCTGATTCTGGTTCATATCTATATACGCTTACTTTCTTTATATTTTTACTACCCGTCTCACACCTAAATGTTTTACCGGGCTTTACAACTGAGTTAGCGGGAAGTGTGAATTGTGCCATTGCGAATCCTCTTTAAGTACGCTCTTGCTTAGTAGACACGTGGTTTGGGTGGGATAACTTCAACATCGTCTGTTTGGGTGTACATATGTACAGGACGATAATCAATAGTGACATTTCCCTTCTCATCAACAGAAACAAGAGAATGTTTCATCCAGTTATCATCATCTCGATCCGGATAATCATCACGTGCCTGTGCACCCCGACTTTCAGTTCGATTTAATGCGGACTGCGCAGTCGCTAATGCTTGCGGCATTAAGTTAGCAAGCTCTAAAGTTTCAACCAAATCTGTATTCCAGATCATAGAACGATCCGTTACTTTTAAATCATCCATTTGATCATTCAAGGCGTTTAGTTTTTCCAAACCTTTTTCAATGGAATCGCCTGTTCTAAATACCGCAGCATGATTCTGCATAATTTTTTGCATTTCCAAGCGTAACTCTGCTGTAGAAACACTACCGTTTGAGTGCCGTAGCGTATCAAAACGCTCCAACACTTTATCCACTGCACCATTTTTAAGTTCGCTATGCGGCTGATCAGGCTTGACAAGTTCTGCTGCTCGCATCGCTGCTGCTCTTCCAAATACTACCAAATCAAGTAACGAGTTAGATCCCAATCGATTTGCACCATGTACCGATACGCAAGCGGCTTCACCAATGGCCATCAAACCTGGAATCACTTTATCAGGGTCACCATCTTTTAAGGTCACCACTTCACCATGATAATTTGTTGGAATGCCACCCATATTATAATGCACAGTAGGAATGACAGGGATGGGTGCTTTAGTTACATCGACTCCTGCAAAGATTCGTGCAGATTCTGCAATGCCTGGCAATTTTTCATTTATTAAATCGGCACCAAGATGCTCTAAGTGCAAATGTATGTGATCATTCTCTTCGCCAATTCCCCGTCCTTCATTAATTTCAACGGTCATGGAACGGCTCACCACATCACGAGAAGCTAAGTCTTTTGCATTAGGAGCATAACGCTCCATAAATCTTTCGCCTTCTGAGTTTGTAAGGTAGCCACCTTCACCTCTAACACCTTCTGTTATTAAACAACCTGCCCCATAAATTCCGGTTGGATGAAACTGTACAAACTCCATATCTTGAAGTGGCAAACCTGCACGAAGCACCATGGCATTTCCATCACCTGTGCATGTATGAGCAGAAGTACATGAAAAATAGGTTCGACCGTAACCACCTGTAGCGAGTAACACCATGTGCGCACGATAGATATGTAAATCACCGGTCGCTAAATCCCACGCCATAACACCTTTGCAGGTGCCGTCATCATCCATTAATAGATCTGTTGCAAAATACTCAATGAAAAATTCTGCATTGTGCTTTAAAGACTGTTGATAAAGCGTATGTAAAATCGCATGTCCAGTTCGATCTGCTGCTGCACATGTGCGTTGAGCAATGCCCTCACCATTATGTGTGGTCATGCCTCCGAATGGACGTTGATATATTTTACCTTCGTCGGTACGTGAAAATGGAACACCATAATGCTCAAGCTCAACTACTGCTGGTATGGCTTCGCGACACATATATTCAATTGCATCTTGATCACCTAACCAATCGGAACCTTTGACCGTGTCATACATATGCCAGCGCCAATCATCTTCTCCCATATTACCTAAGGCTGCACTCATACCACCCTGTGCCGCGACAGTATGACTACGTGTTGGAAATACCTTTGTAATACAGGCAGTAGATAAACCACTTACTGCCATACCTAAAGTAGCACGCAAGCCTGCGCCACCTGCACCCACTACTACTACATCGTAGGCATGCTCAATTACGTTGTATGCTTTAGTCATAGAAAAATTATTATGAAATATTATTATAAAAAGATTTTTAATAGCGCAAGAATGCCGATTACAGCTAATGCGATACAAAGAAAGTTGATGACAATCAAAGTAACCACCTTTAACCACCCATGCACATAATCTTCAACGATTACCTGCAAGCCAAGTTGTGTGTGATAAAAAGTTGCTGCAACAAGTAGAATTAACAAAACGGCAACATAAGGAGTTTCTAACCACGCACGAATGGTTTCATAGCTCGCATCTCCCAACATACTTACCGCAAAAGCTAACCATATTGCCAAGGGAATTAATGCTATAGCCGTTAGTCTTTGCAGCCACCAATGAGCGACTCCTTCTTTGGCTGAACCCAACCCTTTTGCTTCTGATAATGGTGTTCTTAATGACATAGTGAATTCTTTATATTAGTTATTCGTTATACATTTGTGCAGTAGTAAGCAACGCCCCACACCGCAATGGATAATACAAAAGTTGCAACTAGCACCCATATTCCAGATTTTGTAGTCGTGCTTTTTTCAAAACCGTAGCCGGCATCCCAAAATAAATGCCTGATTCCATTAAACAGGTGTAAGAATAATGCGATCGTCCAAAGGAATAAAAACGCTTTGCCAATTTTGCTAGCCAGTACACCACGAACCCACTCATAACATTCTGGATCTGACGCCACCGCAACGAATATAGCCACCATTAATACTGCACCAATTGCCAAGGCTACGCCTGTAATACGATGCAATATTGAAATCGCCATTGCTAAAGGCCATTTATATATTTGTAAATGTGGCGATAATGGCCGCTCTGCGTTAGCCATGTTTTTCCTCTTAGACTGTTAAGTGCTCTGCCTCAAGCTAATATCCGTTACTGAAATATCCCGTAATAACAAGCAGGCAATTAAATCGATTTATTATGGTCTGAATAGTACCCGATTGATGGACGATATTGAACATATCTCTAATGAAATGCGAATAATTACAATCGCTTAAATGAATTTAATCCATCGTTTTGTGCTAGATTTAAGCCAACATGAAGCATTTAATAGTATTTTGTGTAATTTTTTTAATTTGACTATATTTTATACACGACATTATGAATCAAAACTGGCAAGAATTTATCGCTACTCAGGGCGCTGTAATAGACAAGGATATTCTAGAATCCTTTACAAATATAGATAACTCTAGTTTTGACGAAAACCATACCCACCTTTGTGATTTATCCAATCTAGGAATAATTCGTGCAACGGGTGATGAAGCGCTTTCATTTTTACATGGACAATTCACTAACGACCTGAATTTAGTAAACAATGAGAACAGTCAATTAAGTAGTTATTGCAATCCTAAAGGTAGAATGCTCGCAATATTTCGTATCATAAAAAAAGATGATGATTTCTACTTAATACTTAATCGTAGTGTACTTGAAACTGTGTTGAAGAAACTCACTATGTTTAAGCTCATGGCCAAAGTTGAATTGACGGATGTCTCTGATGA
>CAZVPJ010000135.1:0-4690 GCA_964629035.1 uncultured Thiotrichales bacterium
CCATCGCCAATCCAGGCAACTGTAGCGCCTTTAATGTCACCTCGGTGTTCAAACCAAGTTTGCATATCGGCTAGTAACTGGCATGGATGCACGAGGTCTGTGAGTCCATTGATAACAGGAACGGATGAATGCGCAGCAAATTTTTGCACATTTTCATGCTCAAACGTTCTAATCATTACACCGTCCACCATGCGAGACAGGACACGTGCACTATCTTCTATGGGTTCGCCGCGGCCAAATTGGGTGTCTCTTGGCGATAAAAATAGTGCATGCCCACCCAGTTGAACCATGCCGGTTTCGAAAGAAACACGCGTGCGCGTAGAAGATTTTTCAAAAATCATTGCCAAGGTTTTATTTTGTAGTGGTGTTAAGTTTTTACCGCTTTTGAGCAATTTTTTTAATTCTATTGCACGTGCTAACAATGCCTTTAGTTCTTCTGGCGTGTAATCTAATAGAGTAAGAAAGTGACGTGTACTCATAATATTAACTATTTAATGTTATTTGGATTGTGCGTTATACAGATGAGGTTGAAAATTCATCAATAGATTGAACAAGTATTTCGATCATTGAATCTGCATTAGATTGATCAAATATTAATGGAGGTAGTAATCGGATAACTTTTTCAGCTGTTACATTGATAAGCAATTTATTTTTAAGACAACTATCTACAAGTTCCAGGCATGGAGTATTCGTTTCTATGCCTATCATTAACCCTTTGCCGCGCACTTCTTTTATAAGTGTGCTGCTTAAAAATTTTTCTTGTAATGTTTTAATGATGTAGTCACCTATATTTTTTGCATTACCTAGTAAATCGGTTTTTTCAATGGCATTAAGCGTAGCTAGCGATGCCTTGCATGCTAATGGGTTACCACCAAACGTTGAGCCATGAGATCCAGGTGCGAATAAACTTGCGGCATGTCCTTTTGCAAGACAAGCTCCTATGGGTATGCCATTACCAAGCCCTTTAGCGGTTACTAGCACATCAGGTTCAATAGTAGAATGTTGAAAGCAAAACCATTTGCCTGTTCTGCCGTTACCGGTTTGCACCTCGTCTAGCATGAGTAAGATCTCGTACTTTTCGCATAAACGTTTTAGGCTAGGAAGATAATCTATGTCAGGTATGCGAATGCCACCTTCACCTTGAATGGGCTCAACTAAAATGGCAGAAATATTTGTATTGTTCTGCAAGATATTTTCTATCGATTCAATATCATTATAAGGAGCTCTTACAAATCCAGGCACAAGCGGTTCAAATCCAGCATGAGCTTTTCTGTTTCCTGTGGCAGTTAGCGTTGCCATCGTTCGGCCATGGAAGCTATTTTCCATAACCATGACAGCTGGTGCGCTGATTTTTTTATAGTGCCCATGTAAACGCGCTAGTTTTATCGCGGCTTCATTGGCTTCAGCTCCTGAGTTTGCAAAAAATACGGTGTCCATTCCCGATATGTGGCAAAGTTTTTCACCCAGTTCTTCCTGTAACTTGATTCGATATATATTGGACGTATGGGTCAAAGTGGCGGCCTGTTCAGCAATGGCTTTGCTCACATCTGGGTGTGCATGACCCAACCCGCAGACTGCAATTCCAGATAATGCATCTAAGTATTGCTCTTGCTTGTCTGATGTTAACCACACGCCATTACCGCTCACAAAGGAAACATCCTTGCGGGCATACGTAGACATTAAGGTGTTTTTGGTTTCAGACATTTTTTTACACGTTAACTTAGCTTTAAAAATAAAAACGGCAGCTAAAAAGCTGCCGATTACCTAATTATACTGCTGATTAAATAATAATCAAAAAACCCGACCCTAGATGTAGCTGGAGTCGGGTTTTTTTGCGTTACTACACTGCGTTTACGAAGTAGCTGTGGCTAGTAAAGGTTCTGCTTTACTAGTAAAACAGACCACCATGACCTGCTGACACCATGCATGCAAGCATGGGTATCGATAACAACGTATTGGTTCGGGATGCGATAAATGCAATCTTCTTAGCTTTCGCTTTCTCGTCATCGCTAGCTTGTTTGATGCCTAATACTTTTTTCTGATTGGGCCAAATTAAGCCCCATACATTGAATAGCATGATGGTGCCTAGCCATGCACCAATTCCAATAACGGTAATACCATTAGTGAAAAAGAAGTTTTCCAAAATGCCGCCCACATAATGTAAGGCTGCAGCACCAGTGATCCAGGTTGCGAGTGCACCCCACCGAAACCATGCCAATGCACGCGGTGCGACATACTTGCCAATTGCTGCTGGGCCAGGTCCACTGCTGTCAGAAGCTGCTTCGCCAAGTGCCGGGACTTGAACAAAATTAAAGTAGTACAGTAAGCCAATCCAGGTGATGCCCGCAAGCACGTGAAACCATACTATAAGAGACCACGTGTTTAGTACGTTAGGGTCAAATGCGAAAGCAATCAGAATTGCTAGTATAAAACCGGCAATAATGGTGCCGAGAATAGAGTTTAATGGGTTCATTAGTGCGCCTCGCTGAACTGAATTTAGTTATAATTTTAATTGTTGTTATTGAGCTAGTCGTGTCGACATCGCTTTTTTCTGTCGTGATTATAACGAACCCAATCTATAAACTTAACCTTTATTATATGTGGATGAATCCTGCGCAATTCAGTCTGTGAAACACGCTAGATACTACAAGGCATGCCATCTTACGCGCCTGGCGCACCTGAGGTATAGAGGTGTAATGTGCATATGGAAGGTTTCGCCAAATGAATCAAAAGATATACAAAAGGATATATAAATGTGTGGTGTGTGTGGTGAATTTAGGTTTGATGCATTAGAAGTAGATCCGCAAACATTGCAGAAAATGTTGGTACCGCTGCAAAGCCGTGGTCCTGATCATGAAGGTGTCTATCGGACTAAAATGATTGGATTGGGGCACCGCAGACTTTCCATTATCGATTTGTCCGCTAAAGCCAACCAGCCGATGGTAGATCTGGATACTAATTTGATGATTGTTTTTAATGGCACAATTTATAATTATCCAGAATTGCGAGAACAGCTAATGCTAAAAGGTCATCGTTTTTCGTCAAGCGGTGATACTGAGGTTATTCTTAAAGCTTATGCGGAGTGGGGGGAAGATTGTGTTGCAAAATTAGTAGGTATGTTTGCATTTGCAATTTGGGATGATAGTAAACAAGAGTTATTTATCGCGCGTGATCGTTTAGGAATTAAACCTCTTTACTATAGTCAGACCGCAAAACATTTTCGTTTTGCATCCAATACGCAATCATTACTTGCTGGAGGTGATGTTAATACAGAGCTGGATGCAATGGGCTTGCATCATCATCTAACCTTGCATGCGGTGGTGCCTGCACCTACCACTATTCTAAAGGGTATTCGTAAAGTTCCTCCAGCGCACTACATGTTAGTCAATAAACATGGAAAGGTAATTACTAAAAGATATTGGCAGCTTCGTGCAAACGATATAGACGCTTCTCGTGATGAAAAAGAATGGTTGCATGATATTCATGCAGCATTAGCTTTAGCGGTTGAACGCCGACTTAATATTGCAGATGTACCGGTAGGTGTGCTGCTGTCAGGTGGATTGGATTCTAGTTTACTGGTGGGTTTGTTAGCTGAATCCGGCGTGAACAATATACAAACGTATTCAGTAGGATTTGAGGATCAACCAGAAGAGCGTGGGAATGAGTTTGAGTATTCTGATGCAGTAGTTGATCGATTCTCATCACAACATCATAAATTCTCTATACAAAATAATGAGGTGATGCAGCGATTACCGCAGGCGATTGACCACATGGCTGAGCCTATGGTCGGGCAAGATGCTGTTGCATTTTATTTGCTCGCTGAGCAGGTAAGTCAACATATTTCTGTGGTCCAATCCGGCCAAGGTGCCGATGAAGTATTTGGTGGGTATTTTTGGTATCCACTGATGCAAGCAGAAAATAATTTTTCGGTGGAAAGTTTTGCCAAACATTATTTTGATCGTACTCATTCAGAAATGATGGAGACATTGCATCCAGATTTTGTATCTGAAGATTTCACTACCAGAAAAATGACACAGTTACTTGAAGATGCAAATACAGAAAACTTTTTAGATGCGGTATTACATATGGATGTTACGACATTGATCGTAGATGATCCGGTTAAGCGTGTGGATAACATGACCATGGCGTATGGGTTGGAGGCCCGTGTTCCATTCTTGGATCATGAGTTGGTTGAGTTAGCCATGCGTGCACCAACAGAATATAAAACAAAAGATGGCGGCAAGTTTTTACTGAAAAGTATTGCGCGAGGCTTGTTGCCCGATAAAGTGATTGATCGTAAGAAAGGTTATTTTCCAGTACCTGCATTAAAATATGTACGGGGTGAGTTTTTAGAATTTATGCGAGAAATTTTGAATTCTGATACGTGTCGCCAACGAGGCTTATTTCAACCCGACTATATAAACAAGCTCTTGAGCCAGCCTGAAGTGTTCATGACCCCATTGAGAGGCAGTAAACTATGGCATTTAGCCTTGTTGGAATTGTGGTTACAGCGCAATGTGGATACTGCGCTTGCCAGTTAAAATGTGCACAGTAGAATAAGACAGTAAATAGAGCGGTAAAATAATAATTTTAACTGCTATATAAATATAATTCTAACCAACGGAGCCAGGTAATATGGACGTATTAGAACGCATCAAAGAACAAGTTGAATCAAACTCAGTGGTTCTTT
>CAZVPJ010000136.1:0-4661 GCA_964629035.1 uncultured Thiotrichales bacterium
TTTTGTTTTGAATCAGTGTTCGCATAACTTTCTTGAGATGCGCTCGGTAGTAGCCCCCAAATGGATAGCAGCAATGCAGCGGTGCCTGCAGCAATCGCACCACCCGCAACCCATTGCATTGGTTGAAACTGCGTCGCGGGCTGTAAAACTTCTCCCGCTGCTTTGCGCACTAGTTTTTTATCTATTCGATGAACGTTCTCCCCATAAGCACCCATCATTGAACGTTCACAGATATTATTAACTAGACGTGGAACACCTCCAGAAAGTTGATGCACCATACTTACTGCACCACTAGAAAATAATTCACCTCTAAAGCCAACGATTTGCAATCGATGACGTATATATGCAGCAGTCTCTTCTTTTGATAGTGGCGTTAAATGAAATCGTGCAGTAATCCTTTGGGTCAGTTGTCGCAACTCCGGTCGCGCTAATATTGCTTGTAATTCAGGCTGGCCTATCAAGATAATTTGTAAAAGTTTTTGAGTGGCCACTTCAAGATTAGTCAATAGTCGTATTTGCTCTAGCACTTCTGCTCGTAAATTCTGTGCTTCATCTATTACTAATACAGTGCGTTTTCCTTGTGCATGTTGCTTTAATAAATATAAATTTAAACGATCGACCAAATATTTAAGACTCGTTGTTGATCGACGATAGGGAATATTCAATTCATCACAAATTGAGGCGATTAATTCTTTTGAGCTTTGACGAGGGTTTAAAATTAATGCGACATTTACATGCTCTGGCATTTGCTCAAGCACACTGCGACATAGCATGGTTTTACCGGTTCCCACTTCTCCTGTTAAAAGAATGAAACCACCTGCTTCGTCAGCACCATATAAAAGATGCGCAAGACCATCACGGTGACGCGGCGTAAGATATAAGAAACGCGTATCCGGTGTAATTTGAAATGGCTTATCAGAGATTCCAAAGAATTCTAAGTACATTGGGTTCTAGCCTTAGGTTATAGCCTTGGTTAAACGAGTTTAAAAGTTGACGCTAACTAAATGTAGCAAATAAGTATTTTGCCAAAAAAAAGATCTCTTAGCCGCACTAATTTACATGTTATTGATCTTATCAGACCTTTAACTGCCTCCATGCATCCTCAAATTGGATTATTTAGAATAATTAAGTGGGGCGCAGCATAATTACCTTAACTTAACTAATGGTTTTATCTGTTGCATAGTGATGCTTCATTCTGTTCTATGTGGTTATTTTTGTGCTGCAGATGAAACAATCCTCCATAGCACATCTACCTAAGCCGATACCGTCTTAACCCTATGCATTCTGCGAACAAGGCTGTAGTTAATGTGTGCCTGCCATATATGCCATCGCGTTGGCAGAAAAGAAAAAGCATGTTTCGGGTATACAAGGGGAGCAGATATAAACAGGAGAGTAAAACGCTTAAATATTAATCAGAAAAATGACCGCCTACCCTTAAATATTTATATTAGTAGGTATGAGTCTGGTTATAGCTAATAACACTTTAGTTATATAAAATAAGCCCTAAATAATAAAAATAATTACAAAGTACTTTGATTGAAAAAGACAATCCCTTGTTAATCACCCAGTAATTACAAACTTTTAACCCGCACCAACCAGGGTCCCTGGTGTTTTATTGATTGCGGCTAAGAAAATGAATTCTTAGAAACTAGTTTTTGAGAAACTGGAGTATGAGAAACGAGATGATGTAAGTTCAATTAACATATCTACAGAGGAACTATCAGCTATGAAGATTGGTGTACCAAACGAAATTCATGAGAATGAAAGTCGCGTTGCTATGACGCCCGATACGGCCAAACGCCTTCAAAAACTTGGTTATGAATGTGCCATTGAAACCAATGCAGGTGCGAGTGCGAATTTTTCAGATCAAGCTTATAAAGATGTCGGTGTCGATGTTGTTGCGGATACAAAGCAACTTTGGTCCCAATCTGACATTATCTTAAAAGTCCGCGCACCTGAGCAAAACAATGCTTTGGGCATGCACGAAGCTGATTTATTGGAAGAAGGCAGTAACTTAATTAGTTTTATCTGGCCTGCACAAAATGAAGACTTATTAGAAAAACTTAAAACTCGTAAAGCCACCATCTTAGCAATGGATTCTGTACCGCGTATTTCGCGTGCGCAAAAATTTGATGCGCTTTCTTCTATGGCTAATATTGCCGGATATCGTGCAGTGGTCGAAGCAGCGAATCATTTTGGAAGATTTTTTACCGGACAAGTAACCGCTGCCGGTAAAGTGCCACCGGCCAAAGTAATGGTCATTGGTGCCGGTGTTGCAGGACTTGCAGCGGTAGGTACTGCAAACAGTCTTGGTGCGATTGTGCGTGCATTTGATACACGCCCAGAGGTTAAAGAACAAGTAGAAAGTATGGGTGCAGAATTCTTGGAGTTGGAGTTTGAACAAGATGAGGATGGCGGCACTGCAGGTGGTTATGCCAAAACGATGAGCAAAGAGTTTATTGACGCAGAAATGGCACTGTTTCGAGAACAAGCCAAAGAAGTCGATATTATTATTACCACTGCGTTAATTCCTGGCAAACCCGCACCGAAACTCATTTTAGCCGACATGGTTGAATTGATGAAAGAAGGCAGTGTGATCGTAGATTTGGCTGCCGAGCAAGGTGGTAACTGTGAGCTTACAGTTCCGGGTGAAGTTGCCGTCAAGCATGGTGTAAGCATCATTGGTTATATGGATCTACCCAGTCGCTTACCTACACAATCTAGTCAACTTTACGGCTCAAACTTATGCCATATGATGAATGATCTTACCCCTGAAAAAGACGGCATGATCAATGTAAATATGGAAGACGATGTGATCCGTGGTACAACCGTTATTAAAGAAGGTGAAATCACTTGGCCACCGCCACCACTTGCGGTTTCTGCCGCACCTGCAAAAACATCCGTAGCGGCTCCCATTGTGCAAGAGGAAAAAAAGAAGAGTGGATTAGGATTCCCAATCGCACTGGTTTTGGCAGCAGGTTTATTGTGGTGGATTGGACACTCCGCCCCAGCTGAATTTATGCAACACTTTACGGTGTTTGTATTGTCTTGTTTTATTGGCTACTGGGTGGTTTGGAATGTTAGCCCTGCGCTACATACACCACTTATGAGTGTTACCAACGCAATCAGTAGTGTAATTATTGTCGGAGCACTTCTTCAAATTGGCAGCGTGAGTGGTGTAATCGTATTTTTAGCTACTGTATCTGTATTTATTGCCTCAATAAATATTGGTGGTGGCTTCGCGGTTACACAACGCATGTTACAAATGTTCCGTAAAGACGATTAAGGGAGAATAAAAAAATGAATCCACAAATGTTAGGTGCAGCCTATTTAGCTGCTGGCGCTCTATTTATTCTCAGCTTAAATGGTCTAAGCAATCAGGAATCTGCACGTCGCGGAAACTTGTTTGGCATTATCGGCATGATCATTGCCGTTGGTGCAACCATTTTAAGTGGCAATGTAGGCAACTTTGGTATCTTGTTTCCAGCCATGATTATTGGCGGCGTAATTGGCGCAGTGGTTGCTATGAAAGTTGAGATGACCTCCATGCCTGAATTAGTTGCAGGCTTTCATAGCCTGGTTGGACTGGCTGCTGTGCTGGTAGGGTACTCCAGTTATATGGATCCGACTGCTCATTTTGAAGGCTCGGAAAAAGCTATTCATGATGTAGAAGTCTATCTAGGAATCTTTATTGGAATCATTACCTTTACGGGTTCAATTATCGCATTTTGCAAACTTAAAGGAATTATCGGCGGTAAGCCCTTAACCCTGCCAGGTAGACATTTGATGAATCTCATCGCACTTATTGCTTGTCTAATCCTTGGGTACTTCTTCCTTCAAGCTGGTGGTCATAATGGAATGGTGCCGCTGATTATCATGACGATTATTGCTGCCGTAATTGGTGTACACCTTGTGATGGCAATTGGTGGCGCAGATATGCCCGTTGTAGTGTCAATGCTCAACAGTTATTCAGGCTGGGCTGCTGCGGCAACCGGGTTCATGTTAGGTAACACAGCACTTATCGTGGTAGGTGCCTTAGTAGGTTCTAGTGGAGCCATTTTGAGTTACATCATGTGCCGAGCAATGAATAGAAGTTTCATCAGTGTGATCCTTGGTGGATTTGGCACGGGTGGAGGTGCAGCTGCATCTCTAGGTGAAGAGGATGGCGAGGTAACCTCTGCTACTGCTGAAGAAGTTGCAGGCTTACTCAAAGATGCTAGCAGTATTATTATCGTCCCTGGCTATGGAATGGCCGTTGCCCAGGCGCAAACCACAGTGAGTGAAATCGTTAAAAAACTTCGTGCAAAAGGCAAAAATGTACGCTTTGGCATTCACCCTGTTGCGGGTCGTTTACCAGGACACATGAACGTATTACTTGCCGAAGCCAAAGTGCCTTACGACATTGTATTAGAAATGGATGAGTTAAATGATGACTTTCCAGATACCGATGTGTCGTTAGTGATTGGCGCAAATGATATTGTTAACCCTAGCGCACAAACTGACCCAAATAGCCCGATTGCAGGCATGCCTGTATTGGAAGTATGGAAGGCGAGTGCTTGTGTAGCGCTTAAGCGCAGCATGGCATCAGGATATGCAGGTGTAGATAATCCATTGTTCTTAAAAGACAACACCGATATGTTATTTGGTGATGCCAAAGAGAC
>CAZVPJ010000137.1:0-3419 GCA_964629035.1 uncultured Thiotrichales bacterium
CTGAAATTGAAGCGATTAGTCGCCAACTCGAGCAAGCTAAAAAACGATTTGAAGTGGGCTTAATTGCCATCACGGACGTAAAAGAAGCGCAGGCCTCATACGATCTTGCCGTGGCAAGTCAAATTGAGGCTGAAAATGCTTTAGAAATTTCAAAAGATTCCCTAGAGGTTATCATCGCTGAACGTGCAGGCCAGCTAAATCCGTTATCGGATCAAATGCAATTAATCAGACCCGACCCTGATAACGTTGAAGAGTGGATTAGTAAAGCATTGAATGAAAACCTAAGCTTACTATCAAGTGAATACACTAGAGCTATAGCTCAGCAAGAAGTAAAACTACAGCACGCACAGCACTACCCTAAACTTGATATCGTTGCCACATACACCGACACCGATACAGGCGGCCTGGCAGGAAATAGAGAATCTGAAGATACACGCATTGGTCTGGAGCTAAGCTTTCCAATATTTGAGGGCGGGCGTACTTATTATCGTACCAAGCAGGCACGACATAGAGCCGAACTATCCACCAATGAGCACGAAAAGGTTCGTCGAGAAACTATCCAAAATACCCGAAATGCCTATTTGAATGTCATTTCAGGTATCAGCCGTGTCAAAGCGCTTGCCCGAGCGCTTGAATCAACAGAAGCTGCTGCGAGCGCAGCTGAAGCCGGCTTCCAAGTAGGCACTAGAACCTCTGTAGAGGTGTTATTAGCCTTACAAGAAACTTTTCGTGCCAAACGTGATTACTCACGGGCACGATATGACTATTTATTAAATACATTGAATTTAAAACAGGCTGTAGGTACGCTTAGTGTAGATGATTTAGTACAGATCGATAATTGGTTAAACTGAGACTAAATCAGATCAGATGCTACTACTTTGCATACAACAAGCGCCTTATACAAACTCTTACTATTTGCCTTAAGCCCCCTCGCACTGGCTCACGTAATCTATCGATCGTTAAAAGATGGTGGACGGAGATATTTCAAGCAAAGACTGGGGTTTGGTTATCGTACCAACCTTGAACAACCCATTCACATACATTGCGCATCTGTAGGTGAGTTTTTAACAGCCAAACCACTCATTGAGTCTATTCATGCAAGCTACCCAGAAAAACATTTAGTAATTACCACCAACACTCCAACGGCAGCAAGTTTAGTTAAAAAACTGCATCATATAAATATTACACACTACTACTTTCCAATTGACCTATCCTTCTCCGTCAATAACTTTCTAAAAATAACCCATCCACAATGTGTAATTATTTTGGAGACCGAGCTTTGGCCCAATTTCTATTATGCTGCCTCGAAAAAGAATATTCCCATCATAATCATCAATGCAAGGCTTTCAAATAAGACTTCAAATGCAAATAAGATCATAAAGAATGAGTACTCACTCGCACTTAAAAACGTTACATTGGTATTGGCCCGCTCTGCAGATGATTACGATAAATTTCTTCTGCTTGGCGCGCCCAGCATTAACACACATATCGTTGGCAATTTAAAATACACCAGCCTTTCAACCTCAAATAAAGAACTTGCCAGCACCACAATCAAACGTCCTTTTTTCCTGGCCGCCTCCACCCATGAAGACGAAGAAACACAGCTGTGTGAACATTTAGAATTACTGAAAAGAAAAAACTATCTACTTGTACTTGCGCCACGTCATCCAGATCGATGCGAAAAACTTGCACAACAATTTAGAAGCAAGAAGCTAAATGTTGCTATACGTAGCAATAGCGATGCAATTACCGATGTAACTGATATATATATTATCGATACACTTGGCGAATTAAGCACATTCTTTAATGAAGCCGCATTGGTATTTGTTGGTGGATCTCTTATTGCACGCGGTGGTCATAATATCCTCGAGCCCGCCAAATATGGAAAATGCATTATTGTTGGCCCAAATACTGATAACTTTAAACATGAAACCGCTGAGTTATTAAACGCCAATGCACTCATTCAAGTGAACGACAACCATCAGCTTGGTATTAATCTTATTGCACTTATAAAGGATGACAGGAAGCGTGAAGCATATGGGGAAAATGCTAAACAATTCATGAATAAACAAGATGACATTTTAAATCACTATTTAGGATACCTAAAACCATTTTTAGAAAAAACCCATTAAACCCATTAAACCCAAACGTATTCTATTCTGCATAGCCTTGCATAATGGAAGAAAAGCTCAGAGATGTATAATTAAATCTATTATTAATACTTGCCAGTTTTTCAAGTGATCGCTTTAAACGTTCTAAATTTTTCATCTTCCATTTTCCAGAATCATTCTTAATGCTTGATCGATCAAAATCAATTAGATAATAACAACCATTTTCATCTCTCAGAATATTATGTGCATTCAAGTCTGCATGATTGCAATTATAATTGTGAAATTTTTTGATTATTCGACCGATCTTTTGCCACTCCTCTTTGGGAAACGTTGGCTCTAAAAGTATGGAACTAAGCGTCTTAGCGTTTGGAATTAGCATCGTTATAATATCAGCTTGATATACCATGAACTCTCTATGAATACGTAACGCCACAGGCTGAGGAACAGGCAACCCCATATTATACATCGTTTGCAGCATTTTCATTTCCTGCATAGCCCTTGAGTTAGCTAAACCCACCCATAGATAACGATCTTTAATAAATTTAGCCGGAATACCGCCTCGGTTATAATGACGTAGCACTAAATCAAAGTTCTTATACCGAAACCCAAAAACACCACCTCTTCCATGTTTTAGATTATTATGAGTTTTTTCAAGAAAAGAACTAGCCTCTAGATACACAGGATCAAATAAGCATTGCGGAAACTCTTCAAATAGTATTCTATTATATGCAACAATTATATTGCCTTCATTGCTTACCTCTATATCTTTCATTTTATCTTTTAAGAAACTTATCTTTGGCACCTTTTACATCTCGTTGATTCTACCGATTTAAACACATAATGAAACATCCGCCAGGTTCAATTTGCATACTACGCTTATCCGCTATTGGTGACGTGACTCATATGATCCCTGTGGTACATACTCTTCAAAAATATTGGCCCAGCACAAAACTTACCTGGGTGATTGGCAAGAATGAAGCAGGGTTAATCAAAGATTTTCCTGGTATAGAGTTTATTATTTTTGACAAGTCAAATACTTTCTCAAGCTACTTATCTCTTGCTAAAACAATGCATAAAAAACTCTTTGACGTGTTAATTTGTGCTCAAGTTTCATTGCGCGCCAATTTTATTAGCTCTCTTATACCCGCTAAATTAAAAGTTGGTTACGATAAAGCCCGGGCGAAAGATTTGCATACTTTGTTTATTGATGAAAGCATATCAGCGGCAAAAGAACAGCATGTGTTAGATAGTTTTTTTAGTTTTATAGAGCATATAGGATTACATGAACGAGAGCTCTCCTGGAATTAT
>CAZVPJ010000137.1:3519-4643 GCA_964629035.1 uncultured Thiotrichales bacterium
GACTCTACATTGAGCGAATTAAAGCAAGAGCTTAAACTCAATAATAAAGCGCTATGGGATATCGAAGATAAAATCAGAATCAAAGAGTCAAACAAAGAATTTGATCATGTATTTATTGAATTAGCACGATCCGTTTATATACAAAATGATAAACGTGCAGACACCAAGAAAAAAATTAACTTGCAACTTGGATCTATGATCATAGAAGAAAAATCTTACGCTGATTATCAATAACTTTTACTCAACCATATTCATTCCGATTACGGTACCATATTGATAACGCATACATCATCATAAAGAGGGCAAGTAAACACTCTTTTGTCTCACCCGCTCGAATATCCAATACCACAGGTATTTGAATTTCTAATAATTCATAGATTTTCTCATGCCAGCTCACTAACAATGATAGCAAGGCAGCAGGTAGACAGACATAAGTAGGCAGTAACCAATCAAACAAGGATTCTTTGTTTGGTATATGGTTTTGAAATTTTCTATAAACGGGTATCAAAACCCCACCAATTAATGCAGCAAGTGATAATAACGTTCTAGGAATCTGATCAAATATTGCTGCAGTATTGTGCAAGTTAGTTTCTTGCTGGTCATTAAACTCAGACCATTTTTCAGGCGTTCCCCATCCAAAAAAGTGCTGCCCCCAACTCAGCTCCTCTCCGGCATAATAGATAGCACCCAGTAAAAATATTATCATCCAAATTTTAAAGATCGAGAACTGCACCCGATTCTTAGCAAATATAAACAATAGACAGGCAATGATTGCTGTGAACAAGAATATGACCGTAATGTTTTCTATAATTCCAGTTTCACTGTAAATATACCGATCTGTATCCAGGCTTATCATTCGAGCAATATATGGCATGACAGCAACAACGACTGGTAATACCAACCATACTAATTTATGTATATCTCTGTTCATACTGCAACCACTCTCAATTTCTGCCTATCCATTTCTTTTGCTTGCCTCTTCGATCCCAATTTCTCAAACTTCGATAATCACGGAATGATTTTTTTCTAATTCCTAACTTATACCCTAAACCAACCATAGGATTTGGAGGAAACATATACTGCGGCATAATATTAAAATCATACAATCTTGGCTTCCATATACC
>CAZVPJ010000138.1:0-1453 GCA_964629035.1 uncultured Thiotrichales bacterium
AATGCTGAATGGGCCCTTAAACAACAACGCGACAAATTAGAAGCTGTGTTTGAGCAAATGGAAGATGACTATTTGCGCACCCGACTAAACGACATTGAACATGTCATCAATTTAATCCAGCAAATACTTAAAGACCAACAGTTCACCATGCAAATGGAGCTGCAGCCGCTAAAAGGCAGCATCATCGTTGCAGATGATCTTACGCCTGCGGATACCGTGGTCATGCAAAATCAAAATGTTGCTGGGTTTATTACCGAGCTGGGTGGCCCGCTGTCACACACTGCAATTTTAGCAAGAAGCTTAGGCATACCTGCCGTGGTAGGCATCCAAAGTGCACGTACATTATTACAGCAAGATGAACAATTAGTGCTAGATGGTAGCAATGGAATGATACTCGCTGGCGCGAATGAAAATACCATCAAAGATTTTCGTCAGCTTCAACGCGAAGAAAAAACTGCAAAGCGCAAGTTACGTTCATTAAAAAATATATCCGCCAAAACCAAAGACGGATTGCGCATTAGCTTACAGGCCAATATTGAGCTTGCGGAAGATGTCAGTGCACTTAAAAAATCAGGCGCGGACGGAGTCGGCCTGTATCGGACTGAATTTTTATATATTGATCGCGAAGCCCCCGCAGATGAAGCTGAACAACTCAACGCCTATCGCAAAATTATACGCGTGTTAAAAGGCAAGCCTTTAACCATTCGCACATTAGATTTAGGTGGAGACAAAGAATTTGACCCTGAATTTCAAGGACCCTTAACTCAAAACCCAGCATTAGGGCTGCGGGCAATTCGAAGATCTTTAAAAGATACAGAATTATTCAAACAACAATTACGCGCAATATTACGGTCATCAGCAAATGGGCCCGTTAGAATATTATTACCCATGATTACGAGTGATAATGAACTCGTTCAGTCTTTATCTCTGATAGATCAAGTTAAACACGAACTAAAAAAAGAAAAAAAGGAATTTGATACTAATATCCCAGTAGGCGCAATGATTGAAGTACCTGCTGCTGCCATTTCTGCACATATATTCGCTAAAAAACTGGATTTTTTATCCATTGGTACAAATGATCTAATTCAATATACCCTCGCTATTGACCGTATCGACGATCAAGTAAACTATTTATACGACCCTCTGCACCCTGCAGTATTAAAACTAATTAATCTTACTTTGCAAGCAGGTCGACGTGCAGAAATACCGGTTGCGATGTGCGGTGAAATGGCGGGTGATCCACGCTACACACGTTTACTATTAGGGTTAGGTCTGAAAGAATTTAGTGCACACCCTTCTAATTTATTAGAAATAAAACAAATCATTAATAAAAGTAAATTTTCAGAACTAGAAACACAAACCAAGAAAATCTTAAGCACGACCGTGCCTAGCAAAATAGCCCCAATGGTGGAAGCACTTAACGTCTAAGCGCGCTTATCTATTTTTGTCCTTT
>CAZVPJ010000138.1:1553-4583 GCA_964629035.1 uncultured Thiotrichales bacterium
CCTGTATATAGCCTGTCTGGTTACATGCCCCTTAATCTGATTAAGCTTTGGCAAGTTGCCTGTGACCAGTTACACTTGCCGCGCGCATTAATCAAAACATTCGGTATGCATGCCTGATACTACGATCCAAGTTCAAGACCAAACCCTAAAGGTCATTGGTGACGCTTTACAAAGCGGCACAATGCAACGTGCGCGTCGCATTTTGAATGCATTACACCCCGCAGAAATTGCTAACTTACTTGAAGCACTGCCTCACTCGCAACGCGGCATTGTGTGGAACATGCTAGACCATGACGACGATGGCGAGATCTTACTGAATGTGGGAGATGAAGTTCGCAACGGATTAATCCTAAACATGGACAGTGATGCACTCATTTCTGCCACGGAAGGTTTAGAAATGGATGACTTGGCAGATCTACTGGCCGACCTTCCAGATACCGTTACTGAACAAGCACTGGCCGGCATGGATCTTCAAGATCGCAAACGACTTGAAGCCGTATTGGCCTATGATGAAGATACGGCTGGCGGTTTAATGAATACCGATACCGTAACCGTAAGGCGTGATGTAACGCTGGATGTAGTGCTACGTTATGTTCGAACCCGAGGTGAATTACCCCGAGCCACCGACTCATTATTTGTAGTCGACCGCTATGATCATTATATTGGAACACTCCCACTGACTTCTGTGCTCACAAACAAACCTACTGAACTCGTGCGTGACGTTATGGTAGACGAAGTTGAAGCTTTTTCTGTAAACGCAGAAGCCAATGTCGTTGCAAAGTCTTTCCAGGATCTTGATCTAATTTCAGCCGCAGTGATTGATGAAGAAAATAAACTCATTGGTCGCATCACAGTGGATGATGTCGTCGATGTGATTCGAGAGGAAGCCGAGCACTCCGTATTTAGTATGGCGGGCTTATCCGAAGAAGATGATTTGTTTGGCCCAGTCGTGTCCTCCACTCGTCGTCGCTCCATCTGGTTAGGCGTGAACTTGGCGACGGCATTTCTTGCTGCCTGGGTGATCAGTTTATTCCAACCTGCCTTAGAAAAAATTATTGTATTAGCGGTATTAATTCCTGTTGTCGCCAGCATGGGTGGCATTGCTGGAAGCCAAACATTGACGCTTGTGATCCGCGGAATCGCCACCGGACAAGTTGGGCGTAGTAATTCAAAGTTATTATTAATAAAAGAACTCGCGGTTGGATTTTTGAACGGCATGGTCTGGGCAATAGTGGTAGCCATTGTAGTCATGCTGTGGTTTAAAGATATTAAAATGGGTGGAATTATCGCCGCTGCGATGGCTGCTAATTTAGTGTGTGCCGCCCTTGCGGGCGTCACCATTCCTATTATTCTAAGCAAACTAAAGATTGATCCTGCCCTGGCGGGTGGTGTTGTACTTACCACCATTACCGATGTGGTCGGAATTTTTGCTTTCCTGGGTCTCGCTACATGGTTGCTAATCTAATCACCCACTAACGGTCCGATTTATTTTGTCTCCAACGCTAATCGTATCGTTTGTTTTACTAAGTATATTCACGTGGTTACTCCTCGCATTCTTGCGTAAGCGTAAACAAAAACGACTACTCAAAAAACCGCTAGATCCTAACTGGATCAAAATTCTTGAAAAAAAAGTTTCTCTATATTCAATACTGCCAGATGCATTACGCACAGAGCTACATGGTCATATACATATATTTTTAGATGAAAAAGAATTCATCGGCAAAGGCATTACGATAACGGATGAAATAAAACTAACCATTGCAGGTAACGCCTGCATATTGTTACTTCAAGCAGAAAATCGTGAATTCCCAGATTTCACCACCATCATCATTTATCCTGACACCTATATTGCAACTCAAACCCAACATGATGGCTTGGCCGAGCACCAAGAATACAGTACACGTGCAGGTGAATCCTGGGTGCGTGGCCCTATCGTTTTATCATGGAAAGATGTTGACAAGGGCTCACAACATCTAAGAGATGGGCATAATGTAGTCTTACATGAGTTTGCCCATAAGTTAGATGAGCAAAATAATATTATGGATGGCTTACCTTTGCTAAACCATAAATCTGATTACGCAGAATGGACAAGCGTCTTAAGAAAAGAATATGCGGATTTAATAAAACGCTCCAAACGCAATGAAAATACCGTATTGGATGAATATGGAACGGTTTCACCGCCAGAATTTTTTGCGGTAGCGACGGAATCGTTTTTTGAAAAACCCAAACGCATGCAGAAGAAACTACCTGACTTATATGCACAGTTACAAAAGTTTTATAACGTCCATCCCGCAACCTGGAATCGCGAATGATTACTTCATCAGGTGTTTAACGATCGGCATGGTATTATGTATTTTTAAACTTTTTTAATATAGGCACAGGAACATCTAACCTCTATGAGTAACCAACCTTATACAAAATCTACAACCAGCACAGAAACTTATGAACCCTTTATGCTTGGCGACAAACAAGCAGGTGAAGTGCATTGGTTAACCACGACCAACTCAACTGGAGAAACCACCTACTCTGGATTATGGCGTTGTGAACCGATGACCTTTGAATATGAATTTCCGGGTGATGAATATATTCAAGTACTCGAAGGAAGTTTGTTAATTGAAATGCCAAATGCAGAAGATATCCATCTACAAAAAGGCGAGATTGCAGCGTTTCATAAAGGCATGAAAACCACCTGGACGGTGCAAAAAACTTTCAAAAAATTCTTTGTCATCGCAAACTGTGGATAGTACAAAACCGTTTACTGCAGACTCTTAGAGAAAATTCATTACTGCTATAGACATCTATGAAAATTATTATCAAATACATGGCCAAGCCTCAACATAAAGATGCGTTAGAAAAAGAGCTTCGGTCCATCATCGGTATCACCAGAAAAGCTTATGGTTGTGTTCAGTGCGATCTTCACACTTCAGTGGATAACCGTCTGGTATTTTTCTTTGATCAGCTCTGGGAAAATGAAGAACGTTGGGCGCAATACCAAGCAAGAAAACATATGCAGGAATTCACAACCCATAC
>CAZVPJ010000139.1:0-4534 GCA_964629035.1 uncultured Thiotrichales bacterium
CCCCTATTTTTTTGTAGTTTTTTAGTGCCTGCAATGCGGGCACTATAGTTTCAACTGTAGTCTGTTACCTTATCTCTAGAATTCTATTGCTTATAAAATAAGCAATTACCCAACAAGGGAGTTTGTTCTAGAACAGCGGAATAGGCTATAAAAGTCGTTTGGTCTGACCATTACAAAGACCAACATGGCGATCTGCAAGATTCAGCCAATAAGAAAAACAAAAACATTTTCCGGGAGGGAATTTTTAGTGGATATCCATGAGTACCAAGCAAAAGAAATTTTGTCCGAATGCGGTGTAGGAATTGCTGCAGGCGGACTAGCCTACAGTCCAGAACAAGCAGTTTACCGTGCCAAAGAAATTGGTGGCAGTAAATGGGCCATCAAAGCACAAATTCACTCGGGTGCTCGCGGTAAAGCAGGTGGTATCAAGCTTTGTTCAAACGATGAAGAAATCTGGAATGCTGCGGATGAACTACTAGGCAAACGCTTAGTTACTCATCAAACAGGCCCTGCTGGAAAAGTGGTGTACCGACTCTACGTTGAGCAAGCAACTGATATTTTAAAAGAACTTTATTTAGCGATCGTTCTTGATCGAGACAAACAGCGTATTGTTTTTGTAACCTCGACTGAAGGCGGCATGGATATCGAAGAAGTCGCTGCAACCAAGCCTGAAGCAATTCATAAACTTGATGTGGAACCTGCAGTAGGGTTACGTGACTTTCAAGCACGTGAGCTTGCTTTTGCATTAGGTATCAAGCCTGAACTCATCAGCCAAGCTGTGCACTGCATTAAAGGTGCATACCAAGCATTCGTTGATCATGATGCCACCATGGTGGAAATCAACCCTATGGTAATCACCAAAGATGATCGTGTTCTAGCCTTAGATGCAAAAATGGGCTTTGATGATAACGCACTATTTCGCCGACCACGCATAGCAGAACTACGCGACAAATCTCAAGAAGATCCACGCGAAACTGCCGCATCAGATCGCGGCTTAAGTTATGTAGGTCTGGATGGTGATATTGGCTGCATGATTAATGGTGCAGGACTCGCCATGGCCACTATGGATATGATCAAACATAAAGGTGGCGAACCGGCTAACTTCTTAGATATCGGTGGCGGAGCATCTCCCGATCGAGTCACCAAAGCTTTCAAACTCGTACTAGACGACGAAAGTGTAAAAGCCATATTGGTTAATATTTTTGCCGGTATTAACCGTTGTGATTGGATTGCAGAAGGCGTTGTTCAGGCATTTGAAAAACTGGAAGTCAAAGTACCGGTAATTGTTCGCTTGTCGGGCACCAATGTTGAAAAAGGTATGCAAATACTAAAGGACAGCGGTCAACCACTCATTACAGCCGACACTTTAGATGAAGCTGCAGAAAAAGCAGTGGCCGAGCGCAACCGTGTTGCAAAAGGTTAGGGAGAAATAAAATGACAATAATGATTGATGAAAATACTAAAGTTCTTGTGCAAGGCTTTACAGGGAAAATAGGAACCTTCCATGCAGAAGAAATGATTGAGTATGGTACCAATGTTGTAGGAGGTGTAACTCCAGGCAAAGGTGGACAAACCCATATGGACTTACCTGTATATAACACTGTGAAAGATGCAGTTGCGGGTACCGGTGCTGATGCAAGCATCGTATTTGTACCAGGTGGTTTTGCTGCTGACGGAATAATGGAAGCAGCCGATGCTGGCATTAAAACCTGTGTATCTATTACAGATGGTATTCCAGCTCAAGACATGATGCGTGTTAAACGCTACATGTACCGCTATAAAAAAGAAGATCGTATGCGCCTAACCGGTCCAAATTGTGCGGGCAGTATCAGCCCGGGTAAATGTTTACTGGGCATCATGCCAGGACACATTTATCAGACAGGTAATGTGGGTGTTGTAGCACGCTCTGGCACACTTGGTTACGAAGCAGCGTCACAAATGAAAGCGCTTGGTATTGGTATTAGCACAAGCATCGGTATTGGTGGTGACCCTATTAATGGTAGTTCTCATAAAGATATTTTAGAGTTATTTGAAGCGGACCCCGAAACCAAAGCGATTATGATGATCGGTGAAATTGGTGGCCCACAAGAAGCGGAAGCGGCTGAATACTTTAAAGAACATATGACTAAACCTTTAGTAGCCTACATAGCAGGCTTAACTGCACCTAAAGGACGTCGCATGGGACATGCTGGTGCAATTGTTTCTGGCAAAGGTGAGAGTGCTGCTGAAAAAGTACAAATGCTGGAAGAAGCAGGTGTCATTGTAGCACCTAACCCATCAGAGCTCGGCTCTACGATGGAAAAAGTAATGAAAGACATCTCGTAGTCGAAGATCGTAGGAGAGAATATTAATGAGTAAATTAAAAGTAATTGTTTCGCGTGCATGGCCTGAAGAAGTTCAAGCTCAGCTACGAGAAAAGTATGACGTAACGTTAAACGAAAAAGACGTTGCTATGACTAAAGATGAAATGAAAGAGGCATTAGCAAGCTGTGATGCATTTTTGCCGACTGTGACGGATCCAGTAGATGCAGAAGTATTAAGCGCTGAGCCTTTACGTGCAAAATTCATTGGAAACTTTGGCGTAGGTTTTAACCATATTGACCTTGATGCTGCAAAAGCACGCGGTCTAACCGTGACTAATACTCCTGAAGTATTAACCGACTGCACAGCCGATATCGCTATGACTTTAATGTTGACAGTGGCGCGACGCACCAGTGAAGGCGAAAGAGAACTACGTTCTAAATCTTGGGCTGGCTGGAGACCTACTCACCTGCTTGCTTCAAAAGTAACTGGAAAAACATTAGGTCTAATCGGCATGGGTCGAATTGCCCAAGCTATGGCGCAAAGAGCTCATCATGGCTTTGGGATGAAAATTATATTTTCCGATCCATATCCGCCACCGGCAGATGTGATCAAGAAATACGACGCGCAACAAGTCGATTCGATTGATGAAGTATTGGCAAATTCAGATTTTGTATCAATCCATTGTCCAGGTGGAAAAGATACTTATCATTTATTAAATAAAGAAAGTCTCGCTAAAATGAAGTCATCTGCATTTTTAATCAATTCAGCTCGTGGTGATGTAATTGATAATGATGCACTAATCGAAGCACTTAAAAATGGCGTTATCGCAGGTGCAGGTCTGGATGTATTTGAAGGTGAACCTGCGTTAGATGAACGCTTCATTGAACTTGAGAATGCTGTTCTACTGCCTCACCTAGGCAGTGCAACAATAGAAACACGAGTCGCGATGGGTAATCGTGTGCTTGAGAATCTAGCGGCATTTGAGGCCGGTGAAACGCCAAGAGACAAGTTGGTTTAGACTATTTAATCTCACTGATTATGACTTCTCTATGCCCATACGGGCATATCAAGTTGGCTTAATCAGCTCTAGAATGAAGAGGTCCCATGGGGCCTCTTTTAGTATGTATAGCTATTAAATTCACTCAAAAAATTAAAATAATTATGACTGATAACGACCCGCTTACTTGGACACAGCTAACAAAAGTTGCCACTGGCAGCATGATCATCAATCCGTCTGCATCGCTTGAAGATGATCTTGTTGAAACCCTATACCAACAACTATTGAGCGTTATCCGTGCGCGACAACCCGATATCGAAGTGTATTTTAATGGCGAAAAAGATATGCGTGATTGTCCGGAAGAAAAGATTCTTTATGTATTACAAACATATGGCATATGGTTTCAACTATTAAGCATTGCTGAGCAAAATGCTTTAGTGCAGCAGCGAAGACAAATTGAAAAAGAATATGATCGCGCCCGAGTGCCTGGCACATTCGCTTATGCCTTCTCAAGTGCTGAGAAAAAAGGTATTACCGCAGAAGAAGTTCAGAAATTACTCGACAACAGTTTTATTTGCCCAGTCATTACAGCACACCCAACTGAAGCTAAACGTGTAACCGTACTCGAAGTTCATAGAAGAATTTATGTTTTACTAAAGCAGTTAGAACTGCAACGCTGGACACCTAGAGAAAGAGATGATTTAACTAACGAGTTGCGCAATGATATTGACATGCTTTGGCTAACCGGCGAAATCCGCTTAGAAAAACCATCTGTAGGACAAGAAGTGGCTTGGGGGCAACACTTTTTTGTTGAATCTCTATTCGATGGCGTGAAAGATCTTTATGCTGAGCTTGACCGAGCTTTAGAAGAAGCGTACCCACATTATGAATTTAATGTGCCGCCAATTTTTCGTTTTGGATCATGGATCGGCGGCGACCGGGATGGCAATCCTAATGTTACACACAAAGTTACCGCATCAGCTATACAAACCAATGCAGCTGCATGCATAAAACGTTATCGACAAGAAATTTATGAGCTTGGTTCCAAACTAAGCATTGCCAAACATTCTGTTAAAGTATCAAAAAACTTTACGGAAGCATTACAAGAAAAACTGGAAATGCTGGGCGAAGCAGAAACTTATGCTCAACGTAATCCTGGTGAAGTTTTTAGACAGTTCTTGCGATATATGTTGACGCGTATTGATGCAACCTTAAAAAATATTAACGACCCTA
>CAZVPJ010000140.1:0-4402 GCA_964629035.1 uncultured Thiotrichales bacterium
GCAGATAGCTCTTGCATGGTCTCTGCAACCGATAGCCCTGTTCCGCCTGGCATACTAATATCCATTATGACAAGATCAGGATTATTCTTCACTGCAGACTGAATACCCATTACGGCATCAAAGGCCACAAGTGGTGCATACCCCATTGAACGTATACGTATCTCAAGCGATTTTGCAATATTCTTATCGTCTTCAACTACCAATACTTGCTTCATTATGACACTCCTATCGTCATGATTGTCTATTATTTAAATCAAACTACTTACTTTCCCCAGCAATACATCTGTATCGTATGGTTTTTCAAAAAAACCTGCTGCACCCATTTCAAGTGCTTTTTCTTTGAGACCAATCTTTTTGCTTGCCGTGATAAATATAATGGGCACACCTGCAGTAATCTCCAGGTTGCTAAAACGTTCTGCTAACGAGAAACCATCACCACCTGGCATCGATATATCTAGTAAAATCAGGTTAGGTTTATAATTCTTTGCACTTGACACGGCAACCACAGCATCATGTGCAGCTTTCACATCATATCCATAGGCTTTAAGTCGTATACTTAACGCCATGGCGATCTTTTTATCATCTTCGATGATCATTACTTTTTTCATAGCGTTTGTTCCTTAATAAGGGTATCTAGGTTAACTTCTTGAATAAGTGAATTTATACCAGTATTCGCATCATAAACGGGTAATGTGAAACAGAATTCACTGCCTTTATTTACAAGGCTTTTAACGGTTATTCTTCCATCATGGAGATTAACTAATTCACGACATATATTTAAACCCAAACCCAGTCCACCCAAGCTTGTGCAGGTTTCATTTGCATTCTGCTCTGGATTCACCTGATATAAGCGATCAAATATATTTTCTAAATTCTGTGGAGAAATACCACAACCATTATCAAACACAGAAACTTTAAGATAATCAGACTTATCCGATTCAATTTCTGCAGTAACATGCACCCTTCCATGATGATCGGTAAATTTAATCGCATTGTTGATTAAATTTGTAAGAATTTGCTCTACTCGATTTGGGTCCATATATACATCTGGCAGGTCATCATCATAATGTGCTGTTAACTCAATTGACTTATACTTCGCAATAACTTCCATGGCTGCGATTACTTTATCAATAACTTGGCCTAAATTATTAGGCTCGAGTTCAACACGCAATTTTCCCGTCTCAAGACGAGTAACATCTAACAAATCATTTACACCATTTGCCATCTGCATACAGCTGTCTTTAATAATTTGCAGGTATTCTTTTTGTTCATCATTAATTTCACCAGATATACCCTCTTGTATAATTCCTGCAAACTCTTTAATGGACGTTAAAGGTGTTTTCAGTTCGTGGGATACCGTTTGATAAAATCGTTGAATCTCATCATG
The DNA here is from genome assembly GCA_964629035.1 of uncultured Thiotrichales bacterium. GTDB lineage: Bacteria > Pseudomonadota > Gammaproteobacteria > UBA4575 > UBA4575 > JABDMD01. The sequence goes on from CAZVPJ010000140.1 coordinate 1,388, forward strand.
TTTACGCGTTAATTCACGGTTCTTTTCTTCTAAACGATGCGTTTGACTTTCTATTGCCTTACGTAAATGAAATTTTTCAACTGCATTGCCAATTGTTCTTTTTAATGATTCGGTGGATACCACGCGTTTAGGCAAATAATCTGTGGCACCGGCACGTAATGCATCTGCTGCAATGGTTTCATTACCCTGACCGGTTAGCATAATAACGGGTATTCGTGTTTTAGATTTTTTATCAAGTAAATTAAGAAACTGGACGCCGTCGAGGTCGGGCAAGTTATAATCCAATAAGATACAATCAAAATCATTTGTAGTGCATATATTGATACCTTCTTCAGCAAGATCTGTTTCCGAGAAATCATAGCCTTGTGCGTAGTCATCAATTAAATACTGCTTAAATAAATCACGATCTGCTGAATTATCGTCGATAACAAGAATCTTTAGACTGTCTTCTGTCTTAGGCCCCAGATGCTCACTCGAAAATTCATTTTTTAATTCAGACATAATGACAAGATTGTTCCCTAATCCGGTTACTCAATAATGCTAATTCAATAACATAGTATCGGCCATAAACATGAAGCCTTTAGGAGTATTAATGCTATGTATAACAGTACGTTATTGGATTATTTTTTTAATGAATCAGGCATATAAGTTGTGATTCACCCTAAGTGCACGGATCGTGTCATATTGACTAAGATGCTGGATGAGCCTGATATTTTCAATAGAAAATGGGGAGGATCTCGCCAGCTTATGGAAGGCACATTGGCATATGCACTTTATTTTTGCTTACAAGTACTATTTAGACATACAGGTACTGAACATAATTAGCAAATGACTATAAATTTGATTCTTTGATGATAACGAGCACTAATGGGCAGCCTACATAAAATTTTGACACTGGTAGGAAATCTAATTGATTGAAACGAGTAAGCGCTTTGGTTCTATACCTTTCCTTACTATTAGCCTAGATTACTAGGCTAGATAATTAGGCTTGATAGCAACCTTCATTTACTAAATTTTGTATAGAAAGTATTTAGAAGAATTACAACCCTGATACTTCATCACACTTCACAGTAGGTATTTTTACAAGCGTAAACCAGAAATCTGTTAATTCACAAATTACATTTTGAAATTGTTCAAAATCTACAGGCTTCTTGATATAACAATTTGCATGGTTATTATAAGTAGTCAACATATCTTTCTCAGCTTCTGAGGTGGTGAGAATAACAACGGGTATACATCTGGTCCGGGGATCACTTTTAATCACTTCAAGCACCTCTCTCCCATCAATACCCGGCAGGTTTAAGTCTAATAAAATAAGATCCGGTCTTGTTGCATTCACATGTTCCTTTTCATTTAGCAGGTATTCAAGCGCTTCTTCACCTGTTTCGACAGTGCTTAAATCAACAGTAACTTTCGCATCACTTAACGCTTCTTTTGCTAAATCTGCATGCGCTTGATTATCCTCAACTAATAATATTTTTACAGGCTTGAATTCAGTATCTGTATTCATGCAATAAACTCCCTAGCTAATTATGCTGCTATCTTATTTGTATCTTGAATGATAAACCTATCATCTACAGGTAAAGTAAATATAAATGTAGAACCCTCTGATTCATTTGAGATCACTGATATCCCTCCACCATATCGCTCAATAATTTTTTTGCAAATTGATAGCCCGATGCCAGTACCACTATATTTATTTCGAGAATGTAATCGCTTAAAGATAACAAAGATCTTTTTATATTGATCTTCTCTTATACCTATACCATTATCCTTAACATAGAATTTCCAAAAATCATCAACTTTCTCTGCACGAATATGAATTTTAGGTGGCGTGCTTTCATTATATTTAAGTGCATTACTTATTAAATTTTGGAATATAGTTTTAATTTGCACAGGATTCGCATAAATATTAGGCATTTCATCCCAGGTTATTAAAGCAAAGCTTTCCTTGATTTTGATTTGATAATCACTTTTAATGTCTTGCAATATTTCTTTAATCCATATTGACTGGCTATTACCTTTACTTGTATCAATTCTTGATAAGCTAAGTAAGCCTTCTATGAGAGACTCCATTCTAGAACAACCACTTACCATATAATTAATAAATTTATCTGCATCCTCATCTAACTTGCCTTTATATCGTTTTGACAGCAGTTGTGAATAACTACTAATTACCCGCAAAGGCTCTTGCAAGTCATGAGACGCTACATAAGCAAATAGACTTAAATCTTCATTAGAGCGTTCCAATAATATAGATTTTTTTGATAAGTCATCATGCATCAGCTTACGCATCTTTATCAAGCTTTTAAGTGTCACAAGAGACTCTGCATATTTTGATAATTCATCATTACCTGAAGTATCAATTTCAAAATCTAAATCACTACCCAAAAGTTTTCTTGACGCATTGGATAGTTTATTTAGCCTGACAACAATGTCATTGTATACATACTTTATAATGATGATTAAAATAATTGAGGAAACAATAGCAATTGCATACGACACATACTTACTAAATTGAATAGTATTGGCTAATTCATTAGCAGACAGCTTGGTTGTATTTTCCACATATCTACTGAGAAGACTCACTGATTCATTCAATTGCTTAGTTAATTTATAATTAGTCTCATGCAAATTTTTAATTTCATTACTATATTCAATATGCTTTAGCTGTTGAGAAAATATATCTGGATGATCTTGCCCATGTTTGATTAATGTCAGAATATTTGGCCCCAAACTTTGACTTAATGATAACTTTTTGTTGTTGACAATAGCTCTAGTCATTACGCGCAAAGAATGGTCAAAGTCTTGCTGAATTTTCAATACATCGGCTTTCGTTAAAGTCGCCTCGATAGTCAAGAGATCTTTTTGCAGTCTAGCTGACCGAGATATCAACTCCGATATCACCTCAATATTATTAAAACTTTCAAAAAGATAAACATGGTCTTCATCATGTGAATGTTCAACACTGACCCAATTATTTAAATTGTCTTTTGCGTTGATTTTTTCTGTGGA
>CAZVPJ010000141.1:0-4400 GCA_964629035.1 uncultured Thiotrichales bacterium
AGATTATTTCAAGTTAGTGCAACTTTTATCTAACTAAATACATTATTATTTACGTTGCTAGTTATCTGATACATATAGGTATCCTCTCAACTATTTATACACCAGCACTGACATGCAAAGACAAATAATTCAGCGTGTTTTAGGTATTTTACTTGCGTGGTTCAGCTTTACCATGTTGCCACCTATTCTGGTTGACTTCATTTATGCAGAGAATGCATATGCACCTTTTGCAATAGCTTTCCTTATTACGCTCTTGACCGGTTTACTATTATGGTACCCGGTTCGTAATTCAAGAGATGATCTTCGTTTGCGTGATGGGTTTTTAATCGTAGTATTGTTCTGGACAGTTCTAGGACTATTTGGCGCCTTGCCACTGTGGCTAAGTAATTCTCTTTCTATAGGGATTACGGATTCAATCTTCGAATCTATTTCGGGGCTAACGACTACGGGTGCAACGGTTATCATTAACCTGGATGAATTGCCCAAGTCGATACTGTTCTATCGTCAAGTGCTACAGTGGTTGGGGGGTATGGGTATCATCGTTTTAGCGGTAGCTATCTTGCCAATGTTGGGTGTAGGCGGAATGCAGCTTTATCGTGCTGAAACACCAGGGCCGGTTAAAGACACCAAGTTAACCCCACGTATAAAAGAGACCGCTAAAGCGCTTTGGTATATTTATCTGTCACTTACCATTGCCTGTGCATTGGGGTACTGGTTGGCAGGAATGAGTGTGTTTGATGCTATTGGCCATAGTTTTTCTACTGTGGCTATTGGTGGTTTTTCTACTCATGATGAAAGTATTGGTTATTTTCGTAGTGTTGCAATAGAAACAGTCGCTATTATTTTTATGCTGCTGTCCGGGTTGAATTTTGGATTACATTTTATAACCTGGAAATCACAAAGCCTGCGACATTATTTTCAAGATGCAGAATTTAAAACTTATTTCCTCGTGATCATTACGATCACAATCATTACGGCATTGTTTTTGCGTATTGGCGAAGTGTATTTAAGTATTGGTGATGCATTTTCCAAGGCGATTTTTCATACTGTGTCTATTGCTACAACAACAGGCTTTACTACCTCTCAATATCATTTCTGGCCAAGTTTTTTACCGCTATTATTAATACTTGCAAGTTTTATAGGTGGCTGCACGGGTTCTACGGGTGGTGGCATGAAAGTTATTCGTGTTCTTTTATTGGTAAAACAAGGCATGCGAGAAATGATGCGCTTGATTCACCCGAATGCAAAAATAGCGGTAAAAATAGGCTCAAAAGCGGTTGATGGCCGCATTATAGAGGCTGTTTGGGGGTTCTTTTCTGCCTATATAGGGGTGTTTGTTGTGATGCTTTTATTATTAATGGCATCTGGCTTAGACCAAGTCACAGCATTCTCTGCGGTGGCTGCAACACTCAATAATCTCGGTCCGGGCTTGGGTGAGGTAGGTGCAAACTACACCAGCATTAATGATTTTAGTAAATGGGTGTTATGTTTGGGTATGTTGCTTGGACGACTAGAAATCTTTACTTTGTTAGTGGTGCTCACCCCTGCATTTTGGCGTCGTTGATTGTTGTATGGCAAACAAGTCACCCGAAAAGAAATCACATGAAAAGAATTCATACGCAAACAAGTGGAATGCCATTTATGCCGATTCTGATCAGACTCATGAAGAAACTAAGCATCCACAAAAAAGTAAAGCTGCATTAGTATTGCAAGAGTATTCATACTTGCTGCCTAACTCCGGGCTGGCATTAGATCTTGCCTGTGGCTTGGGAGCAAATGCACTATTTTTGGCAGAGCGAGATTTGAAAACTTATGCGTGGGATATTTCTGAAAATGCAATAAAGCGCTTACAAGCATATTGTGAAGATAAGAGAGTTCCAATTACTGCAGAAGTTCGGGATATCGAGCAACAACCACCCACCAAAAATTCATTCGATGTTATTTGTATCAGCTACTTTTTAGAGAGAACACTGATTACAGATATTATGGATGCACTCAAACCCAATGGCCTGTTATTTTATCAAACTTTTATCGATGAAAAAGTATCAGACAATGGCCCACGAAATCCACTTTTTAGATTACAGCCAAACGAGTTATTAAAGTTATTTTCTCGTCTGCACATATTGGCATATCAAGAAAATGGAACCGTTGGCGATATCGGAAAAGGCCTACGTGACACCGCTTTATTAGTTGCCCAAAAAAGATAAACATCCAATCTATTAAAAGTTAAAAATGGAATTATTGAATTTATATCCAGAGATTGAGCCTTACCACCAATGTAAACTCAAGGTTTCAGCGATTCATACTTTATGGATTGAAGAAAGTGGTAACCCGGACGGTATACCCGTTGTTTTCTTACATGGTGGTCCAGGTGCAGGATGTGAATCTTTCCAGCGAAGATTTTTTGACCCAACCTTATTCCGGATAATTTTATTTGATCAACGCGGCTGTGGCCGTTCTACGCCTCATGCCGAATTAGTTGAAAATACTACGCAACACCTTGTTGAGGACCTAGAAACCATACGTTCACATCTAAAAGTTGAAAAATGGTTGGTATTTGGAGGGTCTTGGGGCTCTACGCTGGCACTCTCATACGCTGAAACACACACAAATCGCGTAACAGGATTGATATTAAGGGGCGTGTTTCTATGCAGAAAAAGGGACATTCATTGGTTTTATCAGGATGGCGCCAGCTATCTGTATCCAGACCTTTGGCAACATTACATCAATATTATTCCAAAGGATGAACATAGTGATTTAGTGTCAGCATTCTATAGACGTTTAACGTCTAGTGATGAAAACAAACGAATGAAAGCCGCACACGCATGGTCTGCTTGGGAAGGTGGAACCTCAAACTTAGTTACCAAAGATAGTGTTATCGAACACTTTACCGATCCACATACTGCACTGAGCTTAGCGCGAATAGAATGCCATTATTTTGTGAATGACTCATTTATGCGTGATAACCAATTAATTGAAGAATCACATAAGCTACGTGACCTTCCAGGTGTAATTGTTCATGGCCGCTACGATGTGGTATGTCCAATCGAGCAGGCTTATGCACTACATCAGTCGTGGCCTAATGCTGAACTCATCATTACGCCGAGGTCGGGTCACTCAGCTACAGAAGATGAAAATGTCGATGCGTTGGTTCGCGCTACACAAAAATTTGCCAAGTTGTTGTCATGATTGCCTTATTACAGCGGGTTGCAAAAGCAAGTGTGATGATTGATAAAGAAATCGTAGCAAGCATAGATCATGGCGTTTTAATATTTTTAGCGGTTCAAAAACAAGATGATGAAAAGATTGCGCAACAGATGCAACAACGAGCATTAGGCTATCGAATGTTCGCAGATGAAAATGAGAAAATGAATAAAAGTGTTAAGCAGGTAGATGGGGATGTTCTAGTAGTGCCGCAGTTTACACTTGCCGCGGATACCTCAAGTGGTAAAAGGCCAAATTTTTCTACCGCAGCACCCCCTGAACAGGGTAAGCGGCTGTTTGACTATTTTTTGGACAAATTAAAATCAGATTATGGTAAAGTTTCATCTGGAAGGTTTGCTGCAGATATGCAGGTTCATTTGGTCAACGATGGACCCGTAACATTCTGGCTAGAAGTATAACTAGAAACATAATACACATAACCCAACATACATTTACAACATAGCATTTAAAAAAAGCTTACTTATATAAACGAAAATTATTTTCTATCCCCATGACAGCACGTACCGCTAGCGTTGAACGCAACACTAACGAAACCCAAATTTCGGTTAAGTTAAACCTTGATGGAACAGGCCAATCTGATTTAAAGACGGGCTTGCCATTTTTCGAACACATGCTCGATCAAATTTCTCGACACGGCATGCTTGATCTAAGCATTGATGCGAAAGGTGATCTTGAGATCGATGCACATCATACTGTTGAAGATGTAGGTATCACACTTGGCCAAGCTTTCTCCCAAGCGATTGGTGATAAAAAAGGAATTGTTCGATATGGTCATGCATATGTGCCATTGGATGAGGCCTTGTCACGTGTGGTAATCGATTTTTCAGGCCGACCAGGTTTAGAGTTTAATGTTGACTTTACACGCTCCCATGTTGGAGATTTCGATGTAGATTTAACCCATGAGTTTTTTCAAGGCTTTGTTAATCACGCAAACGTAACCTTGCATATCGATAGTTTAAAGGGTGTAAACTCTCATCACATAGCAGAGACGATTTTTAAAGCTTTTGGACGGGCCTTGCGCATGGCTGCGACACCTGATGAACGCATGCAGGGCATGATCCCATCCACAAAAGGAAGCTTGTAAATATAAAACACAAATACCATGAGCAACATTGCCATCATTGATTACGGAATGGGTAATTTATACTCCGTTACAAAAGCGGTTGAACATGTTG
>CAZVPJ010000142.1:0-4397 GCA_964629035.1 uncultured Thiotrichales bacterium
ATAACATGTTCTCCATATAACTAATTTTTAATGAGGTTGTTATGTTGTGTCGTAGTTACCTCTAGTTTTGTTCAATATATTTCAAGTGAAATTAGTTCAATAAAATTGGAGGCCCTATGGTCTTATAAGTAATTGATTAATATTCAGATGCAATAAAGCATTGAGTGAATCCCACGCCCAATGCTTTTAATGCGATGTGGTTGTACTTAACCTTCAGGGATCGGAGTAAAACTATAATCACATTTGTACTGAATATGAAAACGCACCTCTCCACCATCTGGGTTGCCACCTACTGTCTTTACAATGGCTTTCGGTGTGACCGATGCATATTGACCATTACTTTGCATTTGTGCTGGGCACCTAATAATAGGTGTCCCGCAGACGAACCAGTTAACATCTAACCCACCTACTGCTTGTTCACCTAATTTAGAAAACCCTGATGCACAATTTGCACCAAAAGGTACGCCTAGTTTTTTGACGCCACTTGGCCCGGAATGCTGTTGGCTAGCATTTTTGATTTCTATTTTAGGTTGAGGTTGATTGTCCGATCTCTTTAGATCTGCCGCAAGACCTACAGACATCGCCATAGCACTTATTAGAAATATAGTATATGTAGTTAATTTTGACATAGTTTCACTTCCTTATATTGTTAGTTTCAACATAAAGTCGTGTAAACAAGGCATATGGTTCAAAATGATTTAAAGATTAAATTTTGAATTTTAGTGCGTGAGAAAAGAAGCGATGTTAATTTCAACATCACTTCTTTTTAAGTATCGTCAAGGACCTTTTTATAAAGATCATTGATTATTACTTTTAAAGTAATACTTACTTGATTTTTCTCTCATTAAACCAGGCTTGGTTCCATCGAATGATCAATTAGCTTTAATATTTTTATTTATTTTTAATTTAAGCGGTTCCTTTTGTTCATTACCTCGCTCTAGCTTCTTTTTCCCAATACCCTCATTTTTAATATTTCTTTTAAGTGACTTTTCTACATTATCATCACAACTTCCAATCACTTTATATTTTTTATTTATTGTATTATTTTTTTCATTTGACTCGTTTTCAGTATTTTTAGGGTCTGCAATCACATTAATATTATTGATTCCTGAGCTCAACCATATTTTACCAACAGAAGACACACTATTTCCTGGTATTAGTTGAACCGCCTTATCAATAACTTGCTTGCCATTATTTTTTACAATATATCGCCCTGTTGGTGTAGAAAGGTTTACAGAACTGGCATTTGCAATACTAACTTGAAATTGAAATTCACAAATTCCATTATTTCTTGATATCGCATGTTCTGCCATCAACGTAGTTTTACCCACAGCTGTTTGAGGAGCATATACATCCAAACTAGAGAGATGTATATCTGGTTTTTCATTTGATTGTAATTCGATAGCAATAGGTGTTTTTGAATTACGCACTTCCACGTCCTGCCCCAATTTCCTAATTTTTAGTTTTGATGAGCTACTTTTATCGTTACTTATTTTTGCTGGCATCTGAGCACTGTGGTCTGGCATGCTCTGTACTGCTAAGTCAGTCGTTGGCGCAGGTAATGAAGGGTTTACAGTTGGATATGTACATGAAAACGTGTGTGTTTGTTGAGGTAAAACCGCAACTAATTTGTCATCTTCATTTATAAGGCTGAATCCTTGTGTGATGGTAACTTTTTTAAGCGCTGCAGGCCCATCATTTTGAATATGAAGTTCGTTTATTGTGCTCGGCCACTCTAAAGTTCGCACAGCAAAAAGATGCTTCCTTCCTCCTTGATGTAAATCATAAGCGATCCTATCTGATTTGAAATCATCATTACCAATGAATACGGCATTTCCTTGAATTGATGAACCCGCATCAATCGTACCATGGAGAATTACATCCACTGGACATATCTGCCCACTCTGCATTTCCTTACTCTTTACTTTAATATTAAGAGCTAATTCTGGTGGTGTTTCCGCCTGTAAACTATTAGTCGCAACGTCTTCGCATCGCATTGTGTAGGTCTTCCAAGCAGACTTAAAAGCATGACTTACCCCAACAATTCGGATACTGCCCGCTTCATCATCATAAGGATTATTGTCTACATCATATGTATTGGAAAACATTGCAACTTTAGCATGATCAGTGTTGACAGTCTTAATATCACTTAGTTTTCCATTCGTATGTTCATATTGAAATTTTACCGTAGTATTAGGTAAATTGGTTTCTATCACACCAGAAAGTGTTACTTTACAGTTACCATTAAAACGACTTGAATGCTCAAGTATTGTCAATGATGATTTTGTTATTCCTGAGACAAGGGTTAAACCGTTTGACGCAGTTGGCAATGGTTTTACATATCCTGTCGCGACGCACTTAACATGTACAGCAAGATTTGTTGAATCTTGATCGCTTAGATAGTCATCATTAGTTGACTCGCTGATCATTAACGTAGCTTGATAAGGCGTTTGATCATTAGTCCAAGTGAAGTTTCTAGTTGTATTTAATGCTTGTGTTAGTGTTTTTCCATTTTCTATATCTTTATCAACCGCGCCATTACAATGATCGATAAAGGGTTGAAGATCCCCAAACGAATCCATGGTGATTGTATGAGCCTCCCACTTTTTTCCATTGTTACCGGTTAAACTTCTTTTTTCGCCTGAAACCGGAATATCTTTGTAATATTGATTACTACTGGATTTATTTCCATACCGAATCTTTGCTATTTCTAGACGATAGTTACTACTGAGCAAAGAAGATATTTTTCCCCTAACCTCTACATCCCAATGATCCAAGTCTGCTTTAGCATGGTTATAACTAGTTTTATCACCAGTTGCTATAATTTTAATTTCTGGTAATGCACTATTTGGCTTCATCTTAATTTGAAACTCCTGAGCTAATACAGCATTGCTTGAGAATATCAAAAATAGTAGCGACATCAGGATGATTGAATTTTTCATGTTTTATTTTCCTCTCATACAATTCAATTGTTATTAAAATGCCTGTGTCGTAATCAATTTGAAATATGTTCAAAGTTTTAGACCATTTATTAGAGCTATTCTATCATTAAATAAATTAAACCTCTTTGAAGGTTACTACGACCCATGCTCAAAGGATATGAGAATTCCACTCTAGACAAGGATGTCTAAATATACTCCTCCTACCTTGGGCTTCAAAGATGAAGCCCTTTTTTATACCAGATAAATAATTAGAACCTTATTGATACTTGCTTCGACTTATTAACACTAAACAATAGAATTAAATTGAGGAAATTATGATGAGATATTTATTATTACTATTATTGGCCTTACCGATGATAAGTTATGCAGAATGCGATCCCGACTTGTCATCTGGTGACGAATGTTGGACGAATTGCACGACTAATGATTACATTACTATATGCGATATTATTAAACTTGATACATTTTGGCCAGAATCTGAGACACAAAACAGCAACACATTTCAGGCTAACTCTCAATCGAGCGCTCTTGATAAAATGTTTAAGACTAAAACTTTAAAAGATGGTCAAGTTATTAAAGGTCGCTACATTAGCAAGAGAAAAACAAACATCGCGACTAATAATGGTTTTTCCCAAGCAAAAGATTTAAAACCTAATGACAAAGCTGATTTAATGGTCTCGACCATGGGCTTCATCATTGCAGGTGGCGTTGTGCAATGGGAAACACAAAAAACCCTTGTAGCACCACCTAGTCAAACCGGAGTTGGTTCTAGTAATAATCTATGCCGATACACTGACGCACAATTCCGTCCATTTAATAAAGGTGGAATAGCATCTGGAAATTTTCACATTGCAATAAAGCGAGAAAGTACAACTGTTAATACATCTATTCATAGCTTAGAAGCACAAAGTGGCATACCTGTTAACAGTGGATACTATAAGTTTAATCTTGATCTTGCCCAAGGCTGGAATAATATTGAAATCAAGATGGACTCTAACAATAAAGTTGATGAGCTAAGTGAAAGCAACAACGCATATAAAGTTAAGCTCTATGTCGATGCTCAATGCGGTGAATCACTTAAATTTAAAAAAGCCAATTCTCGCATTCAAAAGAAGTCAGATGTAGTTGAATTAAAAAGAACTGATAAGGGCAATATTGCAAAAAGTGACAATAAAACTAAGTCTAGTTCTGTTCTAAGTACTATTAGCAACAGCACTAGCAAAGAGAAAAAATGTAAAGACCCACTTAAAGAGGGTGGTTGGTGTGTATAGATTGATGAAATTAAAATCCCACCAGGTTGGTAACTTTTATATACAATCAAATTAACAATTGAAGTGGAATTGTTAATTTGATTGTCTGCCTTTCGAATACAGCTCTAAATATTGTTTTGCACTATTTTCCCACGAAAAGTTTTGTGACATTGCATTTTGTTGAATATTTTCCCAATCCGATTTG
>CAZVPJ010000143.1:0-4380 GCA_964629035.1 uncultured Thiotrichales bacterium
TGCGGAAAAGAGCTTGTAACATTTAGTTATAATGACTGCTTACGACCCAAAGCGGACATTAAATGAATAATATTTTGCCAGTCATTTTTTGTGTAATTTTACCGATAATATTTTTCTTCTTTCTAGATATAAAGCAATTCGGATATAGCCAAATAACAAAAAGAATTAGAATTTCTAAGTATAGGATCTTTATGCTGATTCTTCTTTTTGTAATATTAAGCATTCTCTTATTTTCTGATTTACCCTGGCTACACTATGAATCCTATATTTCATTTAGGCATAATAGGTTTTTAGGTGCACTAATATGTATTGGGTATGGCTATTCATTAATTCTGTTTCCAGAATCAGCCATGTATTCGGTTGATATATTGGGGACTAAAAAGTTAGCGGAACTTGGTTTAATTGGTGGAACATTGTTAGTGCTTTTAGGGTTATTTTTACTACTGATATACAATCGAGTCACTTATGTATATTGAGAATATAATGTCCGCTATTGGCCGAAAGCGGACGTTTTAAGTATTAATAAATATTTTCAGCATTAAATATTGGTCCGTCTACACAAACTCTCTTCATTGCTACAACCTTATCATTTTCTTTAAACGGTACTACGCATCCGGCGCACCCGCCTACCGCGCAGGCCATATGTTCTTCCAGGGAAAGTTGGCAGGGGAGTGAATGTCGTTTAGCGAATTCAGCGACCGCTTGAAGCATGGGGGTGGGGCCGCAGGAGAATATTTCTACACCGCGTTTAGATTTTTCATCTAAACTTTTTATCCATTCTTCGGCCAGTTCATGCACATAGCCCTGGTAGCAGCCTTGATAGCCTTGTTGGCTGGTAAGGCGTGAAGCGATGCCCCAGTCATCGAGCAAGGGCATGGCGGCAATCACGCCATCCGGTATACCGGGCAGTAAAATTTTTGATGGTTTTGCAGTAAACGGAAAAGGTATTTCTGATCCCATAATAACGAGTGGTGAAATATTGTTGTTAGTTGTTTTTAATTCTTCCGCAAGAAACACCATGGGGGGAATGCCGACACCACCGCCGAGTAGTAACGGGTGTGTGGTGGTTTCGCTTACTGTAAATTCATTTCCTATCGGGCCTAAACACTGAATCGTATCTCCGGCTTTACGTGTGGATAACAGTGAGCCACCTTGCCCGACTACTTTGTAAAGGATATCGATGTGACCCGTTTGTTTGTTTGCGCGCATAATGGAGTAAGGGCGACGCATCCCCAATTGTTGATCACATTGTAAATGCACAAAATTACCTGCACGTGCACGTTGTGCACACTTGGGGGCATGCAAAGTAAGAAAGTATTGTCCTGCTGCGAGGGTTTCTTGGTGTATAACGTTTGCAGTTTCTTCAAAAATGGTATTTCGATTGGTATTCAGTTTACAGATCCTTGTTCTTGCTGAGTGTTATTAATGCCAAATGTTACTAACATATGATTCTTAAATTTACTGTAAGTTATGTTCGTAGATTAATTGCCCATTGAGAATGGTATGCGTAACACGGCCATTCAATTGGTCACCTAATAATGGTGTGTTTTTGCCGCAACTTAAAATATTTTCACTGTTTAGAATCCAACTGTGCGTCAAGTCTACTATGCAGGCATCTGCATTGGATCCTACGCAAAGATTGCCGGCTGGAATACCTAAGATCTCTGCGGGCTGTTGAGTCACTAAATTAACGGCATCGCTCAAGCTTAATACATCTTCTTTTACTAACTCTAATGTTAAGGGTAGAAGTGTTTCTAGTGTTGAGCTGCCTGGCTCGGTAGATTGAAAGGGTGCCAGTTTAGCTTCAATTTCATGTGGTTGATGGTCTGCACAAATGGCAGAAAGCGTCCCGTCTTGCACACCTTTGCGAAGACCTTCTCGGTCATCGAGCGTTCTGTAGGGGGGTTGGTTGTGGCATAAGCCATCAAACCCTTGAATTTCTTGATCGGTTAAATACAAGTGTAAAATACTGGTATCTGCACTGATGGGTAATTTATCAAATCGCGCACGCGAGATCATGCCTACCGATCGCTGAGTTGAAATGCGACAAAAATGTGTGCGTACATTCAGTTCTTCGATTAAGGCAATTTGAAAGGCAACTGCTGCGGTTTCCGCTGCGGCGGGTATACCGGGCAATCCTAGTCGTGAAGCGGTAACGCCTTCATGTACACAACCGTTATTTGCCAATGCATGTACGAGTGGATATGAAAAAACGGTTAAATCCTGGCTGCTGGCATATTCCATTGCGCGACGAAGCACTAATGAACTTTTCATCGGTTGAAAAACGTTACTGACCCCTACACAACCCGCAGCTTTTAAAGCCGCCATTTCACTTAAGTTTTCACCATTCAAATTGGTTGTGAGTGCACCGATTACATATACATTACACATTCCACTGCTTTGAGAAAGTTGCTCAATAAGTTCAACTTGGGCAGGGGTGTCGACTACAGGATCGGTCGTCGGTAAACAGGCAAGGCTGGTAATACCTGCTGCTGCAGCTGCTTTTGTTTCAGACTGCACGGTGGCTTTATGCTCGTGCCCCGGTTCACGCAAGCTGGCAGAGAGTTCAACTAAACCGGGTAGGACTAATTTGTTGGTCGCATCAATGCTTTGATCAGCCTTCCAGTCTGCTGGTGATTTACCAACGGCTACTACTTTTCCATCTGCGATGTAAAGATTGGCTTGTTGATCAATTTCATTTTTTGGATCAACAAGATGACCATTCATAATTTCAAGTTTCATGCATCCGCCTCACTTTGTGTGGGCTTGGCAGCAAGGGAGTCATCTGAACTCATGGCAAGCGATAATATCGCCATGCGAACCGCTATTCCATATTCTACTTGTTGTAAAATCACAGACTGTGGGCCATCTGCAACTTCTGAACTGATTTCAACACCGCGATTGATAGGCCCGGGATGCATCACAATAGCATCAGGTTTGGCATGCGCTAAACGTTCGGGCGTTAAACCATAGAGCTGAAAATATTCATGCTCGCTGGGTATAAAGCCACCTTGCATACGTTCTTTTTGTAATCTAAGCATGATGACAACGTCAACATCGCGCAAACCTTCTCTGCAATGCTGAAATACTTCTACGCCTAATTGTTCGATGTTTGCGGGTAGCAGTGTTCTTGGGGCAATTACACGTATTTCTTTTGTACCCAATATATTAAGCGCTTCGATTTGGGAACGTGCGACACGCGAATGGAGAATATCACCCACTATCGCAACACTTAATTTGGAAAAATCCTTAAAGTGTTTTCGTATCGTGAACATATCTAACATGGCTTGCGTGGGGTGAGCGTGCCTGCCATCTCCAGCATTGATTACACTTACATGTGAGTCCACATAATTGCTGATAAATTCTGCGGCACCACTTTCTGGATGGCGGACTATGAACATATCTGTGTTCATGGCTTGCAGATTAAATAATGTGTCTAGCAAACTTTCACCTTTGGTCGCTGCTGATGTGGCAATGTTTATATTCAACACATCTGCAGATAAGCGCTTGGCGGCTAATTCAAACGTGGTGCGAGTGCGTGTACTGGGCTCGAAGAAAAGGTTAACAATTGTCTTGCCACGTAATAGTGGGACTTTTTTCACCACTCGATCATCGACACTAGTGAATGATTCAGTAGTATCTAGAATATGATGAAGATCTTCCGTACTGAGTCCGTCTATTTGTAAAAAATGGCGCATTGTTTTATTTTTTGCTCATTACTTTTCGTTATCTGTCACGGTAGTTTCTAATATTTTTAACTCTAAAGGTTCCGGCCCACTTAATTTTACATGTTGCGTGGTTTCTAAAGTAAGCTTAGTTGCGACCACATCGGCTTGAATGGGTAACTCGTTACCATTACGTTGCACCAGTGCTACTAAACTAACCGAGGCAGGCCTTCCGTAATCAAAAATTTCATTTAACGCAGCCCGCACGGTTCTACCTGTATGCAGGACATCGTCGACTAGAATGATATGTTTATCGTCTACCCCTAGAGGTAATTTTGAAGGTTTGACGGTCGGTTGAATTCCGGAGCGGCTAAAGTCATCACGGTAAAACGTAATATCTAATACCCCCAGCTTTTGCTGGTTGCCGAGTAAAGATTGCAGTTGTTTTGCAACCCATACTCCACCTGTTTGTATGCCGATAAAGATGGGGTCTGAGATGTTTTTTTCTAACAAATATGATTTCAGATCACTCGCTAGGTCTTCTAATAGTTGCTCGGCATTTAGCTCAGTCATAGTCATGTTATACGGTTGTCAGATTTTACTGATAAAAACCATGTGTCTAAAATAATGGCAGCAGACGCTTTATCAATATCGGTTTTATTTATTTTTTTACGTTGCCCTTTGCGGCGTAAATCTTTGAGAATTTCATAAGCTT
>CAZVPJ010000144.1:0-4372 GCA_964629035.1 uncultured Thiotrichales bacterium
GCCAGAAGTCGTGGAGCTAAATGGTTTCCAAATGAACCTTATTTTAATGATGATTCGGGTACTGGGGAAATTGCATTATCTGGTAGTACTTTGAATTAGAGGTTCAAGGCACGAGACACAAGGCAAAAGCCTAAATGGGTTTATTGGCTGATTTTGAATTCGATAATTGATTTGGATTTGTCATCGACCGGTTTGCCCATGCTCATTACGCCGTTGGCAATTAAGGTTTGTTCATCTTTTGCAACATGAATTTTTTGGCCGTTCGTAAATTCAATGTAAGTACCATTGAAACTACTATCGACTACTGAAAATTTCCCGTTTTTAAGTGAAATTTTCGCATGTTGTCTGGATACAAACTTGTTCTGAATAATAATATCGCAACTGGGATCGCGGCCCACTTTGCAGGTGTCTTTGTCTGTGGTAAGCACATGCTTTTCACCTTTAATTACCAATTCAATGGTTACGGTATTGTCAGCGCCATTTGACTTCGCTGCAACTGGGATTTCAATTTCAGGTAGTTCTATGGGCTCTTCAACAACTTCTTCTGGTTCTGCTACAACAGAGTCAGCGGATGATGATGCGTCTTCGCTACTTGTTTTGTTGCTGGCTATGTCAAAATCTTCTTTTGAAATAGCTTCAATATTAGTGGCTTCCAAAATTTCATCTTCAAGATCTTTAATTGAAGACATGATGCCTGTAGCGGGTTTGTTTTGGTCTTGTAATGCTTCTTCCAATTCCATGACTTTTGATTCACTAATGTCTATGGAAGTGGGCTTGTCTGGTTGTTTTGAATCTGCGGCCACTTCAGGTTGAGAACGATCTTCTTGTGCAGCTTCTTCCTTTTCTTCAATCTCATCCCTTCGGTCAATCTTTCTTCGACGATTTTTAGTGACTAATACGCCTTCACTATCAATGAATGGATAAGTGACTTTCCTGCCCCATCGGCGTCTTTCTTTTTTTCTGCGTTCGCTCATGAATTATGAAGAGTATATTAATCAATACCAAAGTATGCGGGAATAGCTAACACTTTGAATACCTTAGGACTATTATCCAGCCGTATGGTAGAAATCTGCCGATTAATGAGGTGATGTTTTGCAAACTATTAAAGCTTACCTGATTGGCTAGATCTGCCTATTTAAGGGGAAACTGGTTGAGGGAAATTCTGAATGACGTAATTTGGCGCGCCGGAGCCGCAGGGATAAATGACTTTTTATATGCGGTTTATTAAGGACAAAAATAGTGGATGACGTCTTTCTCTACATACTCAATGGGTGTGCCTAAACTTACGATTCCACTGCCATGTAATTCCATTTTTTCACCCATTAAAAAAACTTCACCTTCGTCATTTTTAATGTACGTGCCGTTTGTGCTGTGATCGGTGATGGTGAATTCACCGTTATCAAATTTGAATCGTGCATGTTGGCGTGAGGTATATTTGTTTTGAAAGATGAGTTCACATGTTTGTGCGCGGCCCACTATGATTTCATTTGTACTTGGAAATAACTCGCAGACTTCTTCTTTATGCCATAGAAATAATCTTGTGGCTTCCTTAGTGGAACCTTCATTGCTATCAATCTGAATATTATTGATTCTTCGGTCAGGCATCCTTCTCCTGTTTTCTCGAACCAAGGTTTGTTCACTGTCAAAGAACGGAAAAGGTGGGTCATTATCCGTTATGCGACGTTCGTCGAGTTGTCGACGTTCATTGATGTATTCAGAGTTCATTTTACTATTAATAGTAGCTTTTATGTTTTCGCAAACGGGTGTTGTTTCATATCGATACTAAAACCATACGTTAAGAGACCATACGCAAAGACTCGTAAGAGAACACTAATCGCTTGTATGATTAATGTTTGTAATTACTTTAGGTAACAATCAACAAAGATTGTGTAAGTTGTGGTGCCCAAATTTTAAACATGGCATATCCATAGGTCGCGAGACCTAAAAATAACCAGGTTGCGAGTATAATGACAGGGGATATTCTTTGATCATCAAAACGTAACGTGCTGGCATTGTCTACAAGTTGTGTCATCGAGGTACCTCATATACTAGATGTTTGAATTCTAGGTCGAAATTTTAACATGATGGATGTTAAGTTGATATGAAGAATAGAAAAATTATTTTGCACGCATGAGTAAGTAATTTATGATGGTTTTATGCCGCGTGAGTCGATATCCAATGCATGTAAGCAGACTATAAACGGCGCTTAAGAATTGCGTAACAATAGGAAATATTAACGGCCTTGAATTCGAGATATTAGCTTTAAATGTTATGATAAGTTAAAGATTTTATTGATTAATTTAGGCAGCTGAAAAGCTATTCATGTATGAAAAATATAGATCAAAAAAAAGGCGGTGCCGATGACAAAACACAAGGCAAGGCCGACGCTGTATCCATGACCCCTAAGGTGCTTGACCATTCAATTGACACTCATTTGATATGCCAGGGTGCGCAAGATGTGATCTCTACACTTCATTCAGCAGGTTACAAGGCCTATATCGTGGGCGGTGGCGTTCGAGATTTGTTGCTTAATTTGCACCCTAAAGACTTTGATGTTGCGACAGATGCCACGCCTGAAGATGCACGCGCGCTATTTGAGCATAGTCGAATTATTGGCAGACGCTTTCGCATTGTGCATGTTTATTTTGGTGGCGGGTATACCGAAGTGGCAACATTTCGTGCGCCCAGTACCGCAAGTGTGAATACACAGGGTCGCATTATTGCAGACAATACCTTTGGCAGTATTGAAGAAGATGCGTTGCGACGTGACTTCACCGTCAATGCATTATTTTATGATTCTGAAAAAAGCCAGATCCTGGATATGGTGGATGGCTTAAAGGATATTGACGCAAAAATATTGCGTGTGATCGGTGATCCTGATTTACGTTTTCGTGAAGACCCTGTGCGTATGTTGCGTGCAGTTAGACTGTCTGTAAAACTAAATTTTGAAATAGAGGAAAGTGCTAAGGATGCAATATTTCGATTAGGAAGTTTGTTATCTGAGGTGCCATCGGCACGATTGTTTGATGAAATGATTAAATTGTTTCATGGAGGTTCTGCGCAGCAAACCTACCATGCTTTGCGTGAGTTTGATTTGTTTCGACATATGTTCCCATTAACGGAGCATGCATTAAGCTTAGAAAACACTTCATTTACTAATTTGGTTAATTTGGCCTTAGCCAATACTGATGAACGCATACTTTCTGGCAAGTCTGTTACACCTGCCTTTTTATATGCTGTGTTTTTATGGGGGCCAATGCGTAACTTGAGTAAGCAGTTAGAACTGGATGGCCTTTCTCCTCAAGTAGCGCATGATGCATCGGTAAAAGACACGATACTTTCTCAGTTGCCATACACTTCCATTCCAAAACGCTTTTCATTTTCAATGCGTGATATATGGAATCTACAACATCGTTTTTACAATCGTCGTGGCAAGCGAGTCTACCAATTGTTTGAACACGACCGCTTCCGAGCTGCTTATGATTTTCTGTGTTTACGTGCAAGTGCAGGTGAGCCGGTTGATGAACTTTGTGAATGGTGGACGGTGTATCAAGACGTTGATGAAGTTACACGCAAAAAAATGGTACGTGCACCAAAAAATATGCCTGGTAATAGATCTAGTAGTAAACCAAGTTATAAACAAGGAAATAAACAAGGTAATCAATCAAAACATCATCAAAGGGATAAATCTGATCAGCATGGTGTTGCAGATAGCCCCGAACCGTCCAAAAAGAAAACCTATCATTAATGCTGCAAATTGTAATGCAGCGTATAATTTTTGTTACATTGTGATCAAATAATTCTCATGCAAGCGGTAGATGTGTATATAGGCTTGGGCAGTAATTTGTCTGATCCCCAACAACAAGTGACACGTGCATTACAGGAGCTAGGTGAAATCCTGGATACCCAACTGCTAGCCGCATCAAGCCTATATGTGAGTAAGCCAATGGGGCCATCCGATCAGCCTGATTATATTAACGCGGTGGCCAAAATTTCGACCAGTCTCAAACCTGAAGCTCTGTTAAAAGCGCTTCAAAATATCGAGCAAAAGCATGAAAGACAAAGAAAGGGCGAGCGATGGGGGCCACGAACCCTTGATTTAGATATCATTTTATACGCTGATGAGCAGGTAGAGACCAAGATGCTTCAAATTCCACATTATGGGATTGCAGAACGAGAATTTGTATTAATTCCTTTACAAGAGCTACAAGCGGACCTCATGATTCCAGGCAAGGGCTCGTTAGAAAGTTTGATTGCCCAATTGCCAGCATACAGCTTGTCTAAAATAAATTAATACGTAATGAAAAAGCATAATCTTAAGTACATCGTAGTAGAGGGACCTATCGGTGTAGGTAAAACCAGCTTGGCGCAG
>CAZVPJ010000145.1:0-4366 GCA_964629035.1 uncultured Thiotrichales bacterium
ATGCTGCGGAATGTTATGCAAAGGGTGAAGGTATACCTGTAGATAATGTTAAGGCGATGAAATGGTATTTTCTATACGCATGTCAAAATGAACGGGAGCAAAGCTTAGAAAAAATTAATGCACTAAAACTTAAACTGACATTAACTGACTTGAAATACGCTGAGAAGTTAGCTTTAGAATGGGTGAAAAAGTATGGTGATAAAAAGTTACATTTTCGAGGAATGGTTAGAAATCCGCTATTAGTATAATTGGGAAATTAAAAAAGCCCACTTTCAGGTGGGCTTAAGGGAGTTGACGCTACTAAAGTCTAATAGAAAGAAGGGAGACTTTGTCTTAAACTTTACGAGCGTTTTGGAACAATCTTAATTTTATTCCCAGTTAATGTAAGTCAGGGTCTGTGACATCACTATTAATATGCTCAAATGATAGTCTGCGAGTGTTTGTAACACAATTCGATATATGTTGAATAATGGTAAGGTTTTCTGGATGTTTGTGATGCCTGGTGCTTGAATATTAGCTATAGCATAAACTTGTGAAAAAATATAATTTCTGAAGATTATTTAATTTTTAAAGAATAATACTAGGGCGTTGGTGATGAGTGAAATTGATGACGAGCTAGAAGAAAAAAAGAAGAAGGTTTTAAGGGTATATATTTTACTTTGTGTGAGTTTGGTTCTGCCTGTGCTTATTGTTATCCCGTTGTATTTGCACAGTAGTGCCAAAGAAAGTCTAAAAACGACATGGCTTGAGTCACATGGAAATTGGCAAATAAAAACTGCCATAATCTATATATTTGTTCTGTTGATTGTCGTAGTAGCTATGATTTTAGGTTATAGAGCTGATAATACTTCACTGAAAGATATAGCTTTGTTGGTTAGTGCTTTTCTTGGGGTAGGGCTAATCAATATATGGGTGCTTTACCGCGTATTTGTTGGCTTAATGAAATATGGAGAGGATGCTGAAATTGGTAAAAACTCTAGTTAGATTTTGTTTTAAAGTGCACTCATAAAAAAATTATAATCACATGATGGTGTCCTCTGCTAATAAAAAGACAGCTCACATAGTGATGTCTTTTTGAGTAATCCTGTTTTATTAGTGGGATGCAACCGCATGGGTTCAGCGTTTAATCGATCATAAATAATAGAATAGTGAGAGGGGTTACCTCTCACATAAAAATTTGAATCTTAGCTTCTATTATGGCTTATTTGATTTCTGATAAAAGATCAGGATTTGTCACTAATTTCCTTACGCCGTGTGCATGATCTTCTTCAAATGCATTGTTTTCACACCACTTTCCAATACTGTTAATGTCTAACTTCGCGCATTGTGGGCGAACACTCCAAGTCGCTTGAAATGGTGAGCAGGTCAGCTCAGTAAAGGTTGGACCAGTGGTTGAGCCCGCAAACTGAACCGGTTTACCGGTATTGTTGGGAATGGTTTTAGCTTGGTGTAAACCAGCCACTTGGTTACCATTGTATGATAAGTCGTTAAAGTTGAGAGCAGCGCTATCGTTTACTAATGTGAATACTTGTGCCTCAACACGTAAAGTTGGGTTTGCACAACGTTCAGTTAAACAAGAACCTAAACCTTTTCCAGGTGTGATATCACATGAACTGTGCACCCAATGAACTTCAATGGTATCGCCGGGAATTAGCCCATTGCAAATTTCACCTTTGGTAGTTTTGAGTTCTGCCTGGCTTAGAGAGGTACTCATATTGCATTGATAACCGGCTTGATCGCCTTCGCCTGCAAAAATAGAGAAATCTTTTGCTTTATGCGATGCATTTTTATGGAAATGTATATTGCATAGGTTCATCTGTTCATAGTCCGGAGCTAATGAAAAGATCCTTTTGTTGTTCCCAGCAGTATTATCAATATCCCTAGGATTCTGTGGCCCGAACCCTTGACATGCTTTCTTGTCATCAGAATGAAATTCTGCATCAGGAATATCATCTTTAGCATAACTATTTAATGTAAGCGAGCTCAATAAGCATATTAATAATTTTATTTTTATTGACTTCATTATTATAATTATTTCCTTGTATTGTTTACGATCCTCGAAGAACAGATCTGTTTTTTTATTAGATATAAGTATTTCAAGGTGGTTTAATTTAAATTCATCAGGCAGTAAGTACATGTTAGAACATTATAATCGAGATACATTATATCAAATATAATTGTATAAATAGTAACAATTACTAGAGGTGTGCATAAAGTAAAGTCGAACATCTCGAAGTGTGTCGAGTTATAAATATTCAATGTTGTATATCTCTTATGAAACACAAAATAGTTTCTTACCATAAAGATCATGAGAATCATTGGGTCGCAGAATTAAGTTGTGGTCATGATCAGCATGTTCGCCATAATCCTCCAATGGTAAGCCGCCCATGGGTGCTTACTGAAGAAGGTAGAAATAGTATGCTAGGTTATGAGCTTGATTGTAAAAAGTGTGAGGAAGTTGCCTCTACAAAGAGATAATATATTTATTTACTGTGTTTGAGTATGAGTGCACATACTAACTTGTATTAATGTGATGTTAAAATTTTATGTTTAACATTTTTTTATAATTATGGTTGGAGAGGGTAGTGAAAACTTATTGCATAATATTAGTTGTAGTCATATCAATTGTGTCTGCATCTTCAGGTGTTGCAGATTTCAATGACCAAGATTTTTCTAAAATAGAATTAAAGAAAATAAAAGTTACTGAAAACATTTTCATGTTGCAAGGTGTGAATGGTTTTGCAGGTGGGAATATTGCTGTTTCTGTTGGAGAGGATGGAACTTTGATGGTAGATGATCAGCTTGCTCCTATGAATGAAAAGATTACAGCTGTGCTCGAAGAGCTTAAGGGTGGCAAACCAACGTATGTGTTAAATACTCATTGGCATGGTGATCACACTGGAGGCAATGCAGTGTTTGGTCAAGAAGCTACTATTATTGCACACCATAATGTACGAGCACGTGTGTCTAGTGATCAGCATGGCCATTTTGGTAAAACACCTGCATCTCCAAAGCATGCTTGGCCGGTTATAACATTTGATGAGTCATTATCGATTCATTTCAACGGTGAAGAGATTCGATTTTTGCATTATCCAAATGGTCATACCGATGGTGACGGGGTGGTATATTTTGTAGAAAGCAATGTTGTGCATATGGGTGATTTACTCTTTACCGATATTTTTCCCTTTATAGATCTCGATACCGGAGGGAATGTTTTTAGTTATGCAGAAAATTTACAGAAGATTATGGATTGGCTGCCTGAGGGTGCAAAAATTATTCCTGGCCATGGTGAGCTAACCGATATTCATGGAATTGAAAAAACCCATAACATGATGCTTGAAACATCTATGTATGTAATCGAGAAGGTTAATCAAGGTAAAACACTAGAGGAAATCCAAGCAGATGGGTTGCCGCAAGAATGGAAGTCCTGGGGAAAAGGGTTTGTTAATGAAGAGTTTTGGATATCATTAATTGTAAATAGCCATAAGCAATAGAGTTATAGCAATACTTATTACTATATTTATTCCTAGTTGTCGAAGGTGGCTCTCAACGTGTTTGTGTAAGGATGTCTGTGTAATCTTAAATTGACTATGCAATTTAATTGTTTAATTGCTCATCGAACTAAAGCAAAAGTAATGTTTTAGCTGTACCCTGACATGCCAATAATATTGAAACCAGCATCAACATAGGTAATTTCTCCCGTAATTCCACTGGCTAAATCTGAGCATAAGAATGCAGCAGTGTTACCCACTTCTTGAATGGTGACATTCTTCCGTAGAGGAGCGTTTTCTTCTACATGGTCAAGCATTTTTCTGAAATCACCAATTCCTGCCGCCGCAAGGGTTCGAATTGGACCCGCAGAGATGCCATTTACGCGAATTCCATCTGGGCCTAAAGCATAAGCCATATAACGAATATTGGCTTCTAGACTCGCTTTTGCGAGACCCATGACATTGTAATTAGGCATCGCGCGTACAGAACCCATATAGGTTAACGAGACGATAGCACCATTAGTGCCTTTCATAAGTGGTCTGGCAGCTTTGGCTAATGCGGTTAGACTGTAGCTGCTAATATCGTGTGCAATTTTTGATCCTTCACGGGTGGTTAAGTCTACAAAATCGCCAGCAAGCTCTTCTTTTGGGGCAAAAGCTGCGGAATGAACCAGGATATCTAAGCTATCCCATTGTTTACCAAGTTCAGTAAACAGATTATTAATATCTGCATCATCACCCAAGTCACAGGGTAGAACAATGTCTGCTCCACATTCTGCCGCAAATTTTTCAACACGGCCTTTGAGTTTTTCATTTTGATAGGTAAAGGCCAGTTCGGCTCCTTCTCGTTTCATGGCTTCTGCTATACCCCAGGC
>CAZVPJ010000146.1:0-4366 GCA_964629035.1 uncultured Thiotrichales bacterium
CACTAATTGCTTTATGGTTTAACTCACCTCCTTTTTAGCGTGTTATTTGGCTTACAAGCACATCAAGGCTAGGATTGTGATGTATATTTACATCACCAATGCATAAGTTTGGAAACTTTATGCGCATTTTTTGCGTCAAATATACATAATATTATTTACGTTATCTAAAACTAAACCACATTGCAGTTTACTTAATGAGGAATTGATAATGAGCAAGCACATTAACCTTTATATACCGATTTTCTTCTTGCTTGGAAGTCTGTTCATATCAGGTTGCGCGACAAACCCTGTCTCTGGCAAAAAAGACTTTGTTTTAATGTCGGAAGCACAAGAGATCAATCTTGGTAAACAAGCACATCAACAAATTATGAAGCAGTATCGACCTTACAACGATCCTGCATTACAAAGTTATGTAGAAGGTTTAGTTGAAGAAATTGGCAATAAAAGTCACCGCAGTAACCTCGTTTACCACGTGACTGTTTTAGACAGTCCCCAGATCAATGCTTTTGCACTACCAGGAGGCTATCTTTATATCACTCGCGGCATCATGGCATACATGAATTCAGAAGCAGAACTAGCTGGTGTATTAGGACACGAGCTTGGCCATATCACTGCTAGACACGGTGTACGCCAACAAAGTGCAGGCACCATCGCAGGTATATTAGGCGCGGGGGTGGGCATTCTTACAGGTAGTGGGCAAGCGGCACAGGCTGCTAATGTAGGAAGCACGGCTTTGATTCGTGGCTATGGGCGCAATCATGAATTGGAAGCCGATCGACTTGGAGCAGAATATATTGCAAACGTAGGCTACGACCCGCAAGAAATGCTCAAAGTCGTTGAGATCTTAAAGGATCAAGAAGACTTTGATAAACAACTTGCTAAAGAAGAAGGTCGTGAACCACGTGCGTATCACGGTACTTTCTCTACCCACCCAAGAAACGATTTACGATTACAAGAAGTGATAGGTGCGGCGAATAAAATTCAAACCGCTGCTACGCGAGAAGCAGGACGTGAAACATTTCTTCGTTATATGGATGGGGCCACGCTTGGCACATCTGAAAAAGATGGCGTGTTACGTAAGAACAGATTTTATCATTCCGACTTAAACTTATTTGTTGAGTTTCCTGAAGGCTGGAAAATAGATAATTTGCCGGATCGATTGATAGCGCAGCCCAAAACTGGTGACGCGCAATTACAAATTACCGTTGATGACTTAAACAAAAAACAGTCGCCAAAAGAGTATTTGAATGAAAAATTTAAAGGCAAAATTAGTAAGGGCACACCGGTTCAAACCGCTAATTTTCAGGGTTATACCGGCTACACTGACCTCAACACTAATAGCGGGAAAATTCCCAGCAGGGTAGCAGCAGTATTTCAAGGCAAACGTATCTACCAGGTTTTAATAGCGGGCAAAGATGGCAGCGCATTGAACAAATATGATTCGGCTGGCTTAGCTACTATCAAAAGTATGCGCCAATTGAAATCATCTGAAAAAAAGTTAGCAAAACCTAGAAACCTGACATTAATACGTGCGAAGCAAGGGGATACCTTTGCCTCTCTCGCTAAACGCTCAGATATCACAAACCATGCTGAAGAACAATTACGCTTGCTGAATGGCATGTACCCTGACGGCGAACCCAAAGCAGGGCAGTTAATTAAAATCGTACAATAAAGTGATTAATTTAAGTTAATCATCGAAAAGCGACTCTACTAATAGAGTCGCTTTTTTTTGCTCGTCTCGTAATTACTTTTTATAGAATAATTTTGAATAATAACGTCTATCTCATAGATTCAAGTATTTATGTTTTTCGTGCCTGGTTTACGGTCCCCGATAGTGTAGTAAATCAAGCCAATGAACCTGTAAATGCAGTGTATGGCTTCGCAGATTTTGTCTACCAATTTCTTCAACAAGCCAAACCTGAATATGTAGCATTTACCTTTGATGAAAGCTTGAAATCCTCTTTTCGAAATGACCTCTTTCCTGCTTATAAAGCCAATCGTGACCCTGCCCCCATTGAATTAAAACGACAGTTTAAATACTGCCGTGACTTTATAGATGCCTTAGGGATCTATGGAGTAGGTAACCCACATTACGAAGCAGATGATCTGATTGGCACTTTAGCCACCCGCATGCGTAACGAAGGGTATCCAATCACAATTCTTTCTGCAGACAAAGATTTAGCGCAACTGATAACTGAAGACGATATCTTCTGGAACTTTGCAAAAGGTGAACGCAATACTATTCCTCAAATTAAAAAACAGTTTGGTGTCTATCCACATCAAATTGCAGATCAGCTTGCATTAGCCGGGGATACTGTTGACAACATTCCAGGCGTACCTGGAATCGGTATGGCTACTGCAGCTAAACTACTAAATAAATTTTCCAGTATTGATGAATTATTAAAAAATATACATAAAGTTAGTGAAATGAAAATACGTGGTGCAAAACGCATACAAAGTTTAATTGCTGACCATGAAGAAGAATTGCTTTTATATAAGCAACTCACTGAAATTCACTGTGAAGTTAAGCTAGATGATGAGGTTACACTTAAACGTAATATGCCAGACTTCACGATGTTAAGTGATTTATTTGATGTGTTGAATTTTAGTGAATTCAGACGTGAAAAGTGGATGCGTTTTTTAAAAGCAGCCTAATGCATATAGGCTGAATAACATAGACCGATAAGAATAAGCTAGCATGGCAAAACTTATTGTTTTTAACAAACCTTTTAATGTACTCAGCCAGTTTACGGATACTGATTCGAAGAATAGTATTGGAAGAAAAACACTCAAAGACTACATAGATATCCCAGATATTTATGCCGCGGGTCGCTTGGATAAAGACAGTGAAGGCTTATTGTTGCTTACGGATAGCGGAAAACTGCAGCAACGCATCGCGAATCCTAAATACAAGTGGGCAAAACACTATTGGGCTCAAGTTGAAGGCCACATCAATGAGAAATCACTACAAGCACTTAGACATGGTATTACGCTAAAAGACGGACTCACTCTTCCTGCTGAAGTCACCCAAATCGAGCAACCTGAAATTCTATGGGAACGCGTACCACCAATACGCTATCGTAAAACGGTTCCTACTCAATGGTTAAATATAGTGATTAAAGAAGGCCGCAACCGACAAGTACGACGCATGACTGCGGCGGTAGAGCTTCCAACTCTCAGACTCGTGAGACATCAAATAGGACCCATTGAGCTGGGCTCACTTAAGCTTGGTGAACACAACATAATTGAATCTAAGAATTTAAAATTTTGATGAATTAATGTTTTGTATACAACCTAAAAAATAGAAACCCTTAAACTGCAACCCGTTTGGACGAGTCCAGACTAAGCAAAACCTCATCTAAGCTAAATCTAAAGTAATCTAAAGTAATCTAAATATCTGCCGATATTATTAGCACAGTACTTTTCATTATAAAAAAGAGAAAGCCTGATTTCATCTAGCAGGAATATCTTTTTCGAAATACTGTGATGGCTTACTTTTATAAATACTCTACCTAGAAATACAGTTTATTCTATCTCTGGATCATAGAAGTATTTACTTAATATATATAGAAACAATGTTAGGAATTTTGAGATGGGTAAAAAGAAAACAATTAAGAAGAATAATGTGCTCAACAAAGAAGAACGCAACAAGCGTTATGAAAAAGAATTGCATTCATTGCAAATTGAACTCATTAAACAACAACATTGGATTCAAGAAAAAGGCTTAAAAGTTGTATTGATTTTTGAAGGCCGAGACGCTGCGGGTAAAGGCGGCACCATTAAGCGAATAACAGAAAGTTTAAATCCACGTCATTGTCGCATTGTTGCTTTACCAGCACCCACTAGCCGTGAAAAAACTCAATGGTACTTCCAACGCTATGTTTCTCACTTACCTGCTGCAGGTGAAATGGTTATCTTTGATAGAAGCTGGTACAACCGCGCTGGCGTAGAACGTGTAATGGATTTCTGTACTGAAGAACAATATCGTGAATTTTTACGAGACTGTCCTGAATTTGAAGCCATGTTAGTACGTTCCGGAATAATATTAATTAAGTACTGGTTCTCAGTAAGCGATGAAGAACAAGAAAAACGCTTTCAAGGCCGTTTAAAAGACCCCACTAAACGTTGGAAGCTTAGTCCAATGGACTTAGAGTCTAGACAACGTTGGGTAGCGTATTCTAAAGCCAAGGATGATATGTTTGCACATACTGATATTAAACCCGCTGTTTGGAGTGTAGTGGAATCCGACAATAAGAAAAAAGCACGCATTAATTGTATAAAACATTTGTTAAGTGCAGTCCCATATCAAGATCTAACCCCTAAGCCCTTTAAATTACCTCCAAGAAAGTCTGGTGGCAACTATGTG
>CAZVPJ010000147.1:0-4343 GCA_964629035.1 uncultured Thiotrichales bacterium
TACCGGATCGTTTCTGCACAGGTTCGTCAATTATGCCGCAGAAAAAGAACCCGGACGTGCCAGAGTTAGTGCGCGGTAAGACCGCACGTGTGTATGCAAATTTATTTGCCTTGTTAACGTTGATGAAGAGCCAGCCTTTGGCCTATAACAAAGACAATCAAGAAGACAAGGAGCCGTTGTTTGATTCGGTTGATACGGTGCATGACTGTGTAGTGGCTTTTGCCAATATGATTCCACATATCAAAGTGAATCGAGAAGTCCTTATGCATGCCGCCCAGCAAGGCTATGCTACTGCCACGGATCTTGCTGATTACCTGGTTCAGAAAAAATTACCTTTTCGTGATGCACACGAGGTTGTGGGCATGACTGTAAAATATGCTATTCAGCAAAATAAAAAGCTGGACGAGTTAGGTTTGCACGAATTGCAAAAATTCAGCCCGGCGATTTCAGAAGATGTGTTTAAAATATTATCAGTTGAAGGTTCTGTTGCGTCAAAAAACACCTATGGAGGAACATCACCTGCTCAGGTGACTGTGCAAATCAAGAATGCTAAAGAACGACTAAAAGAATTTAATCAGTAGCGCTTCAATCACTGCCAACAACCTAGCAGAAATTCACGTATGTCACGAATTTCTTCAGCGCACACCGTATGTGCACATGCATACGTATGCCAATTAATTTCAAAGCCTTCCAGTTCTAGTCGCTCTTTAGCTTGTTGTGCAAAGCTAAGGCTAACGATATCGTCATGAGTGCCATGTGCCATAAATATATTCAGATCACGATGGGCATGTTTAGCAAACGCTGCTAATTCTTCACGTAAAGGTAAATAGCAGGATAATGCAAGCAAGCCTCCCAATGGCTGAGGATAATTAAGACCACAATATAAAGTCAGCGCACCGCCTTGAGAAAATCCTGCCAAGACAATTTTTTTGCTGTCAATCCCGCTATCCAGCTCTTTCTGAATAAGCATATTGATTTCTTTACTCATTTTTTTAATGCCCATTTCATCTTCCTGGCTATTTTTATCTAATCCGTAAAGGTCATACCAGGCGGGCATTTGCATACCATTGTTTAAGGTCACGGCTCGTATGGGGGCATTCGGAAAGATAAATTTAGCGCGAATTGAAGTGGGTAGATTTAATTCAGCTACGATAGGTTCAAAATCATGTCCATTTGCACCGAGTCCATGCAGCCAGATCACTGCGCAATCTGGATTACTTTGGGTTTCAATTTCAATTGTAGAAAGTGTCATAACTTAATCATGTTCCTGGTTTATGTTCCTTGATTACATACTGGGATATGCAAGCGTTCATCTTCTGGGTCATCTTCTGGGTAATGTGCCAGGTAATGTATTGGTAAAAAGCATTTGCTAAGGTTTCTTGTCTCAGGAATGGTCTAGACATGAATTGGTCTATACAATAGCGTTTAATTAGCGAGTATATAGATGTTACACCTCAAACCATATTTTCTTTGCATGCTTCTAGCCACAATATTGGGCGGCGTTTTGCTGCTTAGTGCTTGTGGGCAAACAGGCGACTTATACCTGCCTGAAGAAGACGCGCAATCAAAAAAAGAAAAATCTACAAGCTAACGATTTTTCAACCTCCTCATTCCCATACGTTAAATATAATATTGCGGTATAGCCATGAACGCATTTGAATATAAAAATAAACTTTTGCATGTAGAAGATGTGGCACTTCCAGAATTGGCAGCGGTCTATGGCACACCATGCTATGTGTATTCAAAAGCTGCAATTGAAGCTAACTATCGTGCTTATGAAACGGCTTTAAGTCAGTGGTCAGCACGTATATGTTATGCAGTGAAAGCAAACTCCAATCTTGCGGTGTTACATCTGTTAGCCAAGTTAGGTGCCGGTTTTGATATCGTCTCAATTGGGGAGCTTGAGCGCGTTATACGTGCAGGCGGAGATGTTAAGAAAGTTGTGTTTTCAGGAGTGGCAAAACGCTCCGATGAAATACGCCGTGCACTGGTTCTCGGAATAGATTGTTTCAATATTGAGTCTACGGCAGAGTTGCAACGCCTAGATGCCATTACAAAAGAAATGGATCTTCGCGCCAATGTATCTCTACGAGTAAATCCTGATGTAGATGCCACTACACATCCTTATATATCGACTGGTTTAAAAGAAAATAAATTTGGCGTAGACATTAATGACGCGCTACAAATTTATCAACAAATCGCAGCCTGTAGTCATTTAAATGTAGTGGGTGTGGATTGCCATATTGGTTCACAGCTATTGGACTTAAGTCCCTTTAAAGCTAGTTTTGAAAAAGTGTTTACGCTTGTTGATCAATTAGCGGATGCAGGTATACAACTAAGGCACATAGATGTCGGTGGAGGTTTAGGTATCCGTTATGAAGAGGGCGAACAACCACCTACTATGCAGCATTATGCAGAAGTGCTTGCGCCTTTTATGCAAGGTCGAGAGCTAGAAATATTTATTGAGCCAGGACGATCTATAGTGGGTGATGCGGGAGTGCTGCTTACACGAGTTGAGCATATCAAGCTCACAAATGATAAAAACTTCGCGCTGGTAGATGCTGCGATGAATGATTTAATGCGCCCCTCTTTATATTCTGCTTGGCATGATATTTCAGCTGTTGAACAAACCACTGGCCATAAAGCCAAATATGACGTGGTGGGGCCTGTTTGCGAAACCGGTGATTTTCTGGGTAAAGATCGTGCGCTAGATATTCAAGAAGGCGGCTTGCTGGCGATTCATGCAGCAGGAGCCTATGGGTTTGTTATGTCGAGCAATTACAATACGCGTTTGCGTGCAGCAGAAATTCTAGTGGATGGAGACGAGGCGCATATTATTCGAATGCGTGAAACGTTTGATCAACTGCTCGCGAACGAAATTATTCCTGACTAACTCAGCGTAAATACCATGGAGAGAATGCCTGAACCGGAGCTCATGAATGATCTTGAGCAGGTTCTTGCCTATTCAAATGCGGACTTTGAGCTTGCGCATCAATCCGTAATCGAAAACTTTTGCCAAATTTTCCCGAATGATCCGCCACTGAAAACATTTTTAGACTTGGGTTGTGGCTCGGGAGATGTCACCGTGCGTTTTGCGCACCAGTTTCCCGAAAGCAAATTTGATGCAATAGATGGTGCTGAAGAAATGCTCAAACAGGCTGCAAGCTTAATCAAACAACAATCACTGAATGAACGCATAACGCTGCATCATCAGCAATTAGTCGATTGCATTTTTGATAACGCTAGTTACGATGTAATTATCTCTAATAGTTTGTTGCATCATTTACATGAGCCACAGCATTTATGGTCAATCATTAATCAAGTTGTGAATAACAAAAAGAACCTAACGGATACAGCGATCTATGTGTGTGATTTATTTCGACCCGAAACCAAACAAATCGCAAGTGAATTGGTTGATCAATATGCAAGCGATGAACCTGAAATATTGCGCAAAGATTTTTATAACTCTTTATTGGCTGCGTTCACACCTAACGAGGTGCGCGCACAGATTGATAACGCAGAATTAGGTAGCTTGAATATAGATATCGTTAGCGACCGACACATGCTCATATATGGATACTTATAAGTAGGCACAAAAAGTGAATCAGAAAATAGATAAAACCTATCGCTTGCCAACAGATGATGAATTGTCCGCGCTTTTTGAGCGAGTTAAAAGTATTGCAGTGATAGGCTTGTCACCAAAACCGGATCGACCCAGTCATCGGGTTGCAAAGCATATGCAGCAGTTTGGTTTCGAAATCATTCCGGTACGGCCTGCAGTAAAAGAAGTACTGGGTGCTAAAGCTTATGCTTCTTTGACCGAGATTCCGTTTACAGTGGATTTAGTGAATGTTTTTCGAGCACCAAAGTATGTAGCCGAACTAACTGAGCAATGTATAGACAAAAAAGTGTATGCATTATGGTTGCAAGAAGGTGTGATAGATCTACAGAGTGCGAACCATGCATGTTCAAATAACATCTTTACCGTAATGGATAAGTGTATTTATAAAGAGTATGTTCGATTAATGAAGTAATGTTTGTAATGCTCTAAAGAATATACTTAACGAATAGGTTTAATTAACATTTTACAAAGAGTCTTAAAGCCATAGTTATTGAATGGGTTGTTATGAAATTTCGATTTGCAAAAATGCACGGTTTAGGTAATGATTTCGTCGTCTTCGATGCTGTGAATCAAGATTTGCAATTATCTAGCGAAAAAATTCGTTGGATTGCAGATCGAAAATTAGGTGTAGGCTGCGATCAAATTTTAGTCATAGACGCTGCAACAGATGCGGATGTTGATTTTAATTATCAAATCTACAACAGCAATGGAGAAGAAGTTG
>CAZVPJ010000148.1:0-4320 GCA_964629035.1 uncultured Thiotrichales bacterium
AGGAACACCGCCCAATGCTGGCCCTTACGGGCCAGCTCTTAACAAAGATCGGAGAGCATGATGACTGAAGTAACAAAAGAAGACCTCTTTGAGGTTCATACCTTCGTTTGGCAAGATATAGAAATAGAATTTAAATATTGGCCTTTGAAATGGGATGTTATATCGCATTTAGAAATACGGTCTATTTTACCAGAGAAAGCACCATTACCCATTACAGAAACAGGGTATAAATCTCACTTTTTTCAACCTGATAGTGTTGAGTTTGTAAATGACTCTGTCGTTGAAACTGTTATCCAATGGTTGGATAACGAAGCTCAGTCAAAAGAGTGGTTGGATTATGTTGAGATGTCGAGGCAGGGTGATTTGTTTGGGTAAAATATGGTTTCAGATTGAATTTATAACTAAATTAAATTTATAATTATAATGGATGTTTGGAGAGGGATGTTTTCTATGAGCGAAGATAAAATTAAAGTTCTAAGCCAGCGTCTTAGTGCTATAGAGAATGATGATTTCGTATCAGCAAATAAATTATACAATCATACAAGGCACATCTTTTATGTTGCAGCTTTTTTGATTGCAACAGTATTTTCTTTGATCACGCTTGTTCAAGTTACATCTATATCTCAATTTAATGATGACGTTGATAGATTAATAGTAGAAGCACGGTCAGAAATTTCTCAAATAGCTGGTAAAAGCCATTTTAAAGGCTATTTGGTAAACTTTGAGAAAATAAATAAAAATCTCATAATGTATGCTTCGTTAAAGTTAAAAGGCAACCAAGTTGAATTAGAATTTGCTGCGCCGCTTGAAATATTTGGATTAGATGAAGGTTATGGTCATTTTAAAGGGTTCACGGTAAACATTTTGGAAAATATTTTTTTGGACTTCTCTATTGAAAATATGAGTAGTGATTATCATAAAAAGCGGCTTAAAAGAAATTCAAGTATATTAACAAATGAACATAGTGACGCCTTTATAAACAAGAATACAGGCGTAACAATTGGTTTGAGTTTGAATTATAATTTTCCCATTAAAGAATGTTTGAATGTAATCAGGTTTATAAATAAAATAGCTAATGATGAAAACCGTCATGGCATTATTGAAATCATTCCAGTGATTTTAAATAAGAAAGGGATCGTTGAAAAAACAACAATCCCTTTTACTTTGCTCTTTAGTAATCAAACTATAGTTTGCCCAAATAATTAATCCATATCAATTGGGAAAAGTGGAAATACAGCGATCATCCATAGGTATATGGCAACCATATATTTCGATCCAGATATCAATGCATCCAAAGTCATGAAGTATGGAGCAAAAAAATGTATTACAAAGCCAATAACTACACTTAAAAGTACCGAAAGTGAAAATACTGCAGTAAATTTCAGTCTTTTTAAATACTGTTTCATATTATTCTCCACCTCAAAAATCGCCGAGGTACGCGAGGGCAATTGCCCTTAACCTCTGCATTGAGTTGGTTAAACGTTTCAGATGGGACGAAATTGTCCATGAAACCCTATGCAATGCAGCACAAATTTTCCTGACACCTGCTGTTAAGTTTTAAGTATTTATTCTCTAATTAATCCCCCACAGACATAAAGCAGAAAAACAAACGGAACCTTCCCGTCAATGTTCTGCCCGCTCCAAGTATCCGTGTTGAACAGGACTGGGGCGGTTTGCCGTCTGTTCTTTCCTTTTTGTCCTGCGGGACGAAGATTAATTAGGAAAGATAAAATTATGAAAACTCAACTTACATCTACATCTGACATTCGCATTTATGTTGCCTGTCTGGCTTCATACAATAATGGTATTCTCCATGGCGCTTGGATAGATGCGAACCAATCAGAAGATGAAATCTGGGATGCAATTAAAGATATATTTGCTTCGTCACCCATACCTGATGCTGAAAAACATGCCATTCATGATTATGAAGGATTTTACAGAGTACGCATTGAAGAA
The DNA here is from genome assembly GCA_964629035.1 of uncultured Thiotrichales bacterium. Lineage (GTDB taxonomy): Bacteria > Pseudomonadota > Gammaproteobacteria > UBA4575 > UBA4575 > JABDMD01. The sequence continues at coordinate 1,957 of CAZVPJ010000148.1, forward strand.
TATTCAGATATTAAAACTGTTGCTGCATTAGCTTCGTTTATTGATGAACATGGTGAGTTAGGTGCTGAACTGATTAGTCATTACGGTGATCTTGAAAGCGCTGAAAAAGCATTGTCAGAGTGTTATGTCGGCTCTTACGATAGCTTAAAAGATTTTGCTCAATCTATCACTGAAGATACAACAGAAATACCAGCTAGCTTAGAATACTATATCGATTACGATGCCATGGCACGTGATCTAGAAATCAATGACGTTGTTGCCATTGAGCTTGGTTATGATAATGTTCATGTGTTTTGGAACCGCTGATGCGGTTCCAATTTTTTTAATTATCTTGCACAACAAATTGACCGTTTTGATATTCAATGGCTTTCTTGTCTCTAATACGTTGCTTGGTAAGCTTTTGTGAGAAATAGCGATCATTACTGGTTTGCCATAATGAGTAGCTTACTTCCCAACGCACATCAGTTGTTTGCTCAATACGCGTAATTTGAGTAGCGTACCCTGTATTTGGGAAGTGGCCACATAATGCGCCGCCCTCGCTGGCATAATACCCATCATTTGAAAGATTGTTTTTGACAGTGTAAACAAAATCACGATTGTCACGTTTGCTTTGCTGAATAACTTTACGTATTTCTAGTTCAATAATATCATCTTGAAAACGGCTGCTGGTGACAAGGCAGGCCTGAAATAATCCATCAAACTTATCACTGAGGCACAGGTCTCTAACAATTTTTTTCTTCAAGAGTGGATTGTTTGCATTAAACCCACCAAAAACAGATTCAGCAGGAATGTTTAAACACCGAGACCATTGCTGCGCGTACGCTTGAATAAGGTCTTGTGCTGTTGCTTGGGTTAATTTGATTTCTTGCGCATGTGAGGCGGGCGCAGCAAGAAGGACAGCAAGGCTGAACATGCCAATGCTTAAAGAATGTGAGAGCATGAGATTTCCTTTGAGTTAAGAATGAGGGAGAATGGCTTTGCCACGAAACGTAAAAACGCGGCAGTCATCTAGATGAATACTGCTGTAGTGAAAGCCTTCGTTATAAGTGCCGCCTGTATCACCAAAGCTAATTGAGCTTTGACCGCCATAATAGCGTTTGAACTGTACAGTTTTTGCTTCAACACTTTGGATTTTGCCTTGCACCAGAACATGGCTCCAAGTGGAAGGATCACGCCATTTGTCCGCTCTATCGGCTTCTATGCGTTTACCACCTGCGGTGTAGAACTGTTTTAAGTTGTTCACATGACAAGTGACACTTGAGGTAAAGTTGCCACGTACTTTGCGGAGACAACCCAAGATTGAACCGCTACGGTTGGCACAGAGTTGCGCATTAGCACCAGACAGTCTTGGAATAACATCAAGTGAGAGTTTGTTGCCTGTAACTTTATAATCCCAGATATAACCCACAAGCGAACCCGCTTTACCTTTGTTGGCATTTACAAGCTGCTGGGCGCTATCAGGATTTGGCAGACCATAGTGCTGGCCTTTAGATATATCACCACCAAGATAAACTGCTTTGGTTTCGTCATAACCAGACGCTTCAATCTGTGCAACCCAATTAGGATTAGGCCCAGCACTAGAACAAGCGGATAATAAGCCAGCGGTGAGGAGAGGGAGAATAAAGCACTTCATGATGTTACGCCTTGCTTAACCGAAATCTCTACAATTTGAGAAGCAGGCTTTGAGCCGTGAATAATGAGATAACCAATCAAAAATGCCCAACCAAAGATGGGAATAATAAGCCCTAGAATAATCATAGCTGCGCTTAAAGAAGGTTTGTTCTTTTGCATGGTGGCTTTGGTGTCGCTCTTAGCGGCAATGGTAAAGCCTTGGTTGAGGTAGCTGGTCACAGCGGTATCTAGCCCACTTGGGCTATCTATTTGTACTTGTTTGATCGACATGGGAACTCCTGAGAATTTAGTGTGAAGACTTTGAGAAAATTTGACCGATAACAGCGCCCGCAATACCTGCAACGACTGCATAGAGAAGAACATTCCCAGCAATAGACATTAAGAAGGCCTGTTCAGGATTTGCGCTCGTAATATGAGAGAAGGTGGGAACAAGGGGGCGTGTTGCCCAGCCTGCAATGCCACCACCGATAATACCGATAGCACATAGGGCTTGTGCAGATTTATTTAGCATTGAGAACTCCGTTCAAGATGCGAACAGAATTACCAAAAAGAACCGTAATGGCTAAAAATAGGGCTTGAATTACATGATTCTGTTCATGTAAGATTCAGCTTATGCTAGCTACACTAAGCATAAGTCGTTAGAATAGCGACTGTTATTCTCTTCCGAACAGAATTGGTAATTTTGTTCGCGGGAGATCACATGACAACCCAACAGAAAGCTCAATCAATCAA
>CAZVPJ010000149.1:0-4318 GCA_964629035.1 uncultured Thiotrichales bacterium
TACGCTGCAAAATTATAACTTTCAATATTCAGTTCTGAAAAACTTAAACTGGCGCCCATATTAGCAAAGGCCGGGAGATGGCTATGTCGCTCAGCACATTCATCAAACATATGCGCTAACGAGTTATATTTGCCTAGCTCGGCAAATTCCGGAACACCTTTTGGATAACTTTTTAACCAAACTTTTTCCATATTACACCGCCACAAGTAAATGTAATTGTTATATATAAATTTTATGCACAGAATTACCTGCTGCACACAACAGATCATAACTTATCGTTTCAGCATGCTTCGCAACATCCTCAACAGGTATAGACTCTCCCCACAGCTCCACAACGTTACCGACTTGTGTTTCTATACCTGATAAATCAACTGCAATCATGTCCATAGAAACCCTACCTACCAATGGCGCTCTATTAACGCCAACTAATACACTTGGTGCTGATTTTAGATGTCTTGGATAACCATCTGCATACCCTATCGCTATGATGCCAATCAGCATATCACTTGGGCAACAAAAATCCCCACCATATCCAACTTTTTCACCTTTTTCACAGTGTTTGATAGAAATTATAGGAGCATGCAAACTCATAACAGGCCGCAATTCTATAGGTGATTGAACGTCCTGTTCTGCAAGAGGATTAACACCATATAAAATCAGTCCTGGGCGCACCCAATCACGATGACTTTTAGGCCAAGCTAACACCCCTGCTGAATTAGCAATACTTTGCTCGTAAGACATATCCTCTACAAGCGCATCAAATCGCTGCAGTTGGTGTTCTGTAGTTTGGCTTGCTACTTCATCCGCACATGCTAAATGCGTCATCATGCGAATAGTAGACCCTGGGCTTAGAGCAGACTTAACTTCAACAACAACATCATTAAATTCCTCACCTGAAAAACCCAACCGATGCATACCCGTATCACACTTTACAAACACGTTTAATATCGGTGGCTTAGATGAAGAATAACTTTTTAATATCTGTAACTGTTCTCTGTTATGAATAACTACCTGAACACCATGTTGAATAGCCTGTGTTAAATCATGCAGACTAGTATAGCCTTGTAATGCAAGTATTGGCTGATTGATACCATGCTTTCGCAGTTCCAACGCTTCATTAATATAAGCGACTGAAAAAGCATCGGCACCACTCAAGCCTTTGCAAATTTCCAACATACCATGACCATATGCATCCGCTTTAACTACAGCCATTACCTTTGATGTACTTGCAAGCTTTCTTATAATCGCAAGATTATGTTTTAAATTACTTAAGTTGATACGCGCAAATGCGGCACGTTTCATAGATATCTCTCGCTAAAAAACCACATACTAGTCTTCGGGATCATCTCTAAATACACCAGTAGGGAAATTATTGTCTGGTAAATTATTATCCGTCGCACTTTGATCTAAACCCGATTGATTAGTGAAACTATCTACTGGCGCAACACCACCAAGCATAGCTCCACCCGTATAAATTTCTGGTACATAATTTTCAAAACGAGTGTATTGACCTAAGAACGTTAATCTAGTTTTAAAAATTGGGCCGTTTCGCTGCTTTGCGACGATGATTTCTGCTGTGCCTTGTTCTGGTGAATCTTCATTGTAAACTTCATCTCGATAAATAAAGACAATTAGATCTGCATCCTGTTCGATTGCTCCTGATTCACGTAAATCTGACATTACAGGGCGCTTATCTTGGCGCTGCTCTAAACTTCGATTTAACTGTGAAAGCGCTATCACGGGTACATCCAATTCTTTAGCAAGTGCTTTTAATGAGCGTGATATTTCCGAGATCTCAGTTGTCCGATTTTCATTAGATCCACTAACAGTCATCAGTTGTAGATAGTCGACAACTATTAGAGATAGACCGTGCTCACGCTTTAATCTTCTGGCACGAGCACGCAATTCGGTAGGTGTAAGGCCTGCGGAATCATCTATAAACAGATTAGATTCAGACAACATCGACACCGCACTGGTAAGCCGTGGCCAATCATCATCTGTTAGCTTTCCAGTTCGAATACGTTGTGCATCGATACGCCCCATCGAAGAGAGCATACGCATGGTTAGCGATCTACCTGGCATTTCCATGCTAAAAATTGCAACGGAGGCATTACTGCGTAATGCAGCATATTCAACCATATTCATTGCAAAACTGGTTTTACCCATTGACGGACGACCAGCAACAATAATTAACTCACCGCTTTGCAAGCCTGCTGTTTTTTCATCAAATTCATCATAACCCGTAGCTAATCCGGTAATATGATCGCCACGTTCAAACAACTCATCAATTTGTTCTACAGTAGTCTTCAATAATGATTTTATATTTTGAAAACCCTCACCGGAATGCGTGCTGTCATCAGCAATCTGAAAAACTTTTTGCTCAGCTTCGTCCAAAAGCTCGTTCACATCTCGCCCATCAGGCGATAACCCACTGGATGCTATTTCATTCCCTGCCGTTACTAATTTTCTTAATATAGATTTTTCACGAACGATATCTGCATAAGCTCTTATATTAGCTGCGCTAGGTGTGTCATTAGCAAGCGTACCAAGATATGCAAGAATATTTGTGTCGGAAATTTCTGATTTTTGACGTAATAAATCAGAAAGTGTCAGCACATCAAATGGCTGATGTTTTTCAACTAATTCGCTAATTGAGCGAAAGATAAGCCTGTGATCGAATAAATGGAAATCCAGCTCATTTATTCGGTCTGCTACCTGATCCCAAGTAGCGTTATCCAAAATTAATCCGCCGATAACGGCTTGTTCAGCCTCTAAAGAATATGGAGGCGTACGTAGGCTTTCTGTATTTGTTGCCCCAAACTCTGCTCCAATCGTGGTTAACTCTGCCACAGCTTTGTATCAGCGTTATAAGACATCACTAAACTTATTCTTCACCAATAATTTCTAGGTTTATGGTTGCGTTAACATCGCTATGCAAATGTATCTCAACTTGGTATTCACCCGCATGCCGGTATGCACCATCAGGAAGACGGACCTCCTTCTTCTCTACGTTCTTACCTGCTTCGTTTAATGCATTTACAATATCGACCATACCAACCGAACCAAACAACTTACCTTCACCTATAGATTTAGCCGTTATACTAATTTTTGCACCATCAAGCTCTGCACGTCTTGCTTCAGCACTTGCTTTAGCTTCTGCTGCAATCTTTTCTAACTCTTCTCTACGCGCTTCAAACTCTGCAAGGTTAGCAACGGTTGCAAATTTCGCCTTACCACTTGGTATTAAAAAATTACGCGCATAACCCGGGCGCACTTTAACCTTATCTCCTAGATCACCAAGGTTATCAACTTTAGTAAGTAGTATTACTTCCATAATCTTCTCTTTGTTCTATGTAGTTTTTTCTGTGTAACTTTATTCTATTTAATTATAGTAAAAATAGCGTCGCAAGATTGCTTATATATTAACCATGACACTGCAATTTACTACCCATGTAAATGCATGGCTATTATTTTCAAACAACATCTAAAACACTAGTATGTGAAAATATTTAATTTAGTGATTATCACTATAAGGTAATAATGCGATATAACGCGCACGCTTTATGGCGGTTGATAATTGGCGTTGATACTTGGCTTTAGTGCCTGTAACCCGACTAGGAACAATTTTTCCAGTCTCAGTAATGAAATCTTTAAGAATCGCAGTATCTTTATAGTCTACTTGCTCGATGCCTTCTTCAGTGAAGCGGCAGTACCTTCTTCTACGAAAATAATGTGCCATGTTAGTACCCTTCTAGAATTAATATAATTTTACGTTTAACTTTCAGCTGGCTCTTCAACTGCTGCTTTGGCTTCATCAACTTGTTCTTCCACAGCCGGCGCTGACGCAGGGGCTTCTTCTGCAGAAGTGGATGATTCAGTAACCGCAGGCTTAGAACTAGTTTCTGAACTACTGTTATTTGTAGTAGTAGTTGCAGCTCGCTTACTACTATCGGCTTCTTCTTGCTCAATGATTTTCATCATAGAAGAAGGTGCAGTCTTGGCCTTTTTCATGGCAATAACCATGGTACGAATGACCGCATCATTAAAACGAAATGAACTATTTAACTCATCTAAAATTTCTTGATTACACTCGATATTCATCAACACATAATGTGCTTTGTGAATTTTTTGAATGGGGTATGCTAATTGCAAACGTCCCCAGTCCTCGAGACGGTGAACATTGCCATTGCCTTGTGTAATAATTGAACGGTAACGCTCAGTCATTGCAGATACTTGATCGCTCTGGTCAGGATGCACCAGAAACACTATTTCATAGTGACGCATATATATGCTCCCTTAGGGTTAAAGCCTCCCAGCG